>DASRJH010000084.1:0-4841 GCA_035649575.1 Planctomycetota bacterium | reverse complement strand
AACAAGGACCAGCGCGGCCCCGACAAGGAGCACACGCAGCTCCCGGGCAAGCCCGGCTACAGCAACGCCGGTCGCATCTTCGCGCAGACCGCGCTGGTCTGGACGCGCGACAAGGACCCCAAGAAGGCCGCGGAAGTCTGGATGATGCTGCCCGGTTATCGCGATGCCGTGTTGAACAGGAACATCGACACGGTCGGTCTCTACGCCGAGGGTGGCATCATGGTGCTCGATTGCAATCGCGGGCGCATCCCCGGCGACCAGCTCACGAGCGCAAACTTTCCGGAGGCGGACAACAAGACCAAGCGGGCGCGCGATCCGGTGCCGGCCGCCGTCGACGTCGAGCTGCTGGGGCCCGAAGTGCAGAAGCTGCTGAGCGAGAACCAGCGCGGCAAACAGAAGCAGATCGGCTTCCCGTTGACAGTGCATCTCTACTGGGGCAAGAGCCAGGACGTGACCTGCAAGGTCACTTCGCAAGGCGCTGCCGTGGCCGGGTTCCTCGTCGAGGCCAAGGGCCCGATCCGCCGCACTTCGGCGCAGGGCATGTGGGTCTTCTATCCCGCGGAACCGTTCAAGAAGGGCGTCGACATCCGCGCAGAATGGACCTGGGCCGGAGGCTCCCACGACGTCACCTTCCAGGCGATGTGACGCTGTCGCGCAGCACGACAGTTTGCGAGACTACGGGTCCATGTACACGCTGACGATTGCCGACTATCTGAAGTGCGCCCATTCGCTGAAGGGCGAGATCTTCGGTCCCGCCCAACAGATGCACGTGAGCACGTTCGACGTCGAGGTCGCGTTCTCGACGCCGGCCGTGGACAAGAACGGCATCATCGTGGACTTCGCGGCCGCGCAGCAGGCGCTCGCCGGAGCACTGGCACCGCTGCGCTTCCAGAACCTCGACCACGTGGCGGCCCTGGCCGGCATCAACACGACGACCGAGAACTTGTGCAAGTACCTGCACGACAGGATGCACCATGGCCTCGGCAGCAAATTCAAGGGCACGCTGCGCGTGACGCTGCACGAGGGCCGCGTGGCCTCGGCGAGCTACGAGGCCAAGGTCGGATGAGGTGCTCTGCGCTATGCTGTTTGCGACTCCGATGAGCCTGCGCGACCAGTTCAAGAAGGCCAACCTGATCTCCGACAAGGATGCCCGGCGGCTCGCGCACGAGCAGCGCGTCGCGCGCACCGAGAAGGGGCAGCCTGCACTCGACCAGGAGGCCGAGGCGCGGCAGCGCGAGCTCGAACGACTCCAGACGCGCGAACGCGAGCGCACGCGCGGCGAGCAGGATCGCATCGAGGCCGACCGCAGACGACGCGAGGAAGTCCAGGCTGTTCGCGCGCTGCTCGACGACGCCAAGAAGCCGGGCCCCGGTGCGGTGAAGTTCTACTTCGAGGCCAGCGACGGCACCTTGCCCTGGCTCGAGCTGTCGCCGCGCGAGGCGCAGGAAGTGCGCGCTGGTGCACTCTGCGTCGTGCGGCGTGGGCCCGCGGGCACGCACACCTACAGGCTGTTGCCGCTCGAGGCGGCAAAACGCCTCGCCAAGGTGATGCCTGAAGTCGTCGTGTTCGCGCCGCGCGGCGTCGTGCCGGCGCAGCCCGCGAACTAGAACCGCAGCGGCGGGCCGAAGGCCCGCGGCAGGGTCCTTGTCGCGCCCGCGCCGTAGGCGCGGTCGCGACTAGAACTCGACCTGGGCGTCGTCGACGCCGAGCGCCTGCCGCCGCGACAGCCGCAGCCGGCCGCGGTCGTCGGCGCCGATCACCGCGACGACCATCTCCTCGCCCTCGCGTGCGATGTCCGAGGCGTGGCGCACGGGCGCCTTGTCGAGTTCCTCGACGGGCACGAGCCCTTCGTTCACGGCGTTGATCTTCACGAAGGCGCCGAAGTCCTTCACGCCCGTGACCGTGCCGCGGTAGCAGCGGCCCACCTTCAGCACGCCGGCCGATCGCTGCACCATGATCGATGCGCGCTGCGCGCTGTTCTGGTCCGTCGCGTAGATGAGCACTTCGCCCGTGTCGTCGACGCTGACGCGAGCGCCGGTGCTCTCGGTGATCGCTTTGATGTTGGCTCCGCGCGCGCCGACGAGCGCACCGATCGCGTCAGGCATGATCGCGAGATGCAGCGCGCGCGGCACGAACCGCGACGGCGTGGCCGGAGCTGCGATCGTCTTCTTCATCTCGGCGAGGATGTGCAGCCGTCCCTCGCGCGCCTGCGCGAACGCCTGGGCCAGCACCGTGTCGGGCAGGCCGCCCAGCTTGTTGTCGAGCTGGATCGCCGTGATCCCGCGCTCGCTGCCGACGACTTTGAAGTCCATGTCGCCGAGGTGGTCCTCGTCGCCGAGGATGTCGCTGAGCACGGCGTGGCGCGTGCCATCCGAGACGAGGCCCATCGCGATGCCGGCGACGGGCCGCTGCAGCGGGACGCCCGCATGCAGCATCGCCATCGTGCCGCCGCACACCGTGGCCATCGACGAGCTGCCGTTGCTCTCGGTGATCTCGGACTCGATGCGGATCGTGTAGGGGAACGCGTCGTGCGGCGGCAGCACGGCGAGCAACCCACGGCGCGCGAGCGAACCGTGGCCGATTTCGCGGCGTCCCGGTCCACGCAGCGCACGGATCTCCCCGACCGAGTAGGGCGGGAAGTTGTAGTGCAGCATGAAGCGCTCGGTCTGGCCGTCGGCCGCGATGCCTTCGCGGCGCAGTGCGTCGTCGGGACTGCCGAGCGTGCACGTGACGATCGCCTGCGTCTCGCCGCGCGTGAACAGCGCCGAGCCGTGGGCTCGCGGCAGCAATCCGACTTCGCTCCAGATCGGACGGATCTCGGTCGTCGTGCGACCGTCGAGGCGGCGCCCTTCGCCGAGCGCCAGTTCGCGCGTCCTGGACCAGACCGCCGCCGCGTAAGCGGGTTTCGCTCCGAGTTGTTGTTCGGCCGGCAAGGTCTCGAGCCAGCTCGCTTCGGCGGCCGTGATCGCGGCGCGACGCGCCGCCTTCTCCGCGATCCGCAGGGCCTGCTCGAGTGCTTGCGCCGTCGCTGGCGGAATCGCAGGTAGAACGTCCGGCTCGGGCACCGCGTGTTTCGGCAACCCCGCGAGCTCGCGCAGTTCGGCGAACGCCTTCTTGCAGCGCGCGATCCACTCGGTGGCCTGGGCGATCGCCGCGAGCGCATCGGCCTCGGGGATCTCGAGCGCCTCGCCTTCGAGCATCACGAGACCATCGGGGCCGGTGCCCACCGAGAACTGGAGGTCGGCCTGTTCGCGTTGCGCAGCGCCCGCGAACGCCAGCCACTCTCCGTTCACGCGCTGGATGCGCAGGCCGCCCGCGGGGCCCTTGGCCGGCACCGGGCTCACGTGCAGCGCCGCGCACGCGGCGAGGATCGCGAGGCTCTCGAGATCGCTGCTCGGCTCGGCGCTGAAGACCTGGACCTGGACCTGTACTTCGTTGCGATACTCGTCGGGGAACAGCGAGCGGATCGTGCGGTCGATCAGCCGGCTGCAGAGCGTCTCGTGGTCGAGGATGCGGCCCTCGCGCCGTCCGAAGCCACCCGGGATGCGACCCGCGGCCGCGAACTTCTCGCGATACTCGACGGTCAGCGGAAAGAAGTCCTGGCCCGGTTTGGGGGTCGGGGCGGCCGTGACCGTGGCCAGTACGACGTTGTCGCCGCAGCGTGCGAGCACGGCGCCATGGGCCTGACGCGCAATGCGGCCCGTCTCGAAGACGAGCTCGGTGCCCGCGACGCGGGCCGAGACGCGATGGGGGGTTGGCTGCTTGGACACGGAGGTCGGGATCTTGCCAGTGCGTGCCTGCGACTGCCACCGGGCTCTGCCCGATGCGCGAGCCTGGGCACGAAGGGGCGGCGCTGCTGCGCGTGTCGGCCCCGTTGGAATCCGGGGCGCGAGGCGGCATGATCGGCATTGAGATAGAATCTCAACAACGTTGCGCGCTTGAACACGTCCGGACTCCAAGCCTCCCCGCAGGTGCCGCCTGGTGCGGCTGGTTCGGCACCGTTCTGTCTGCTGCGTGCCGCGCGTAGCCAGCAAGTCGTCGTCGTCGAGGTGACTGGCGGCGACGCGCTCGCACATCGGCTCGCTGCGTGTGGTCTGTGGCCCGGCGCGAAGATCGAGTGGATCGGGCGCGCGCCGTTCGGCGATCCGTTGCTGTTCCGTCTCCACGGCTACCGCCTCGCGCTTCGCCGCAGCGAAGCGGAGCGCGTGCTCGTGCGCCCCGTCGAGGTGTCCCGGTGACGCAGGGAGCCCTGGCTGGAACAACGGGGCATCGCACCGTGGCCCTGGTCGGCCGTGCGAACTCGGGCAAGACCTCGTTGCTGATGCATCTGACCGGCACGCTGCAGCGCCCGGTGAACTTTCCGGGCACGTCCGTCGAGTGCATCGAGAGCTCGACCGCGGCGCGCGGCGTGTCGCTGCGCATCGTCGACCTTCCGGGCATTGCCTCGCTTCAAGCCGACAGTCGCGACGAGGATGTCGCACTCGCCTTCCTGCGGCCCGCCGCGGGTCCTGGCCCCGACCTCGTCTGCGCCGTGCTCGATGCGTGCAAGCTGCCCGTCGAGTTGCGGCTGCTGCAGGAGCTTCGCCGGCTGCGTTTGCCCATCGTCGTGGCGCTCACGAAGGTCGATGTCGCGACCGCAGAGGGCTTCCCGATCGACGTCGAACGCCTGCAGCAGGCGGTCGGCCTGCCGCTGGTTGCGGTGAACGGAGACAGCGGCGGCGGAGCCGACGCGCTTCGCGTCATGCTCGCTCTGGCTGCCCTCGACGTTCCCGCTGCAGGCGCCCTCGAGGTCGCTGCAACTGCGCCGGAGGCTGCGTTGCCGAGTGGGCGGACGGCGCGGC
>DASRJH010000083.1:0-13357 GCA_035649575.1 Planctomycetota bacterium | reverse complement strand
TCCTGAAACCCGAGTCAGAGCTGCGGGCCGACGCCCTCGCCTCCGTCGTTGTCCTTCGCGACCCTGCAAACCAGGTCACTCGTCAGGGTGACCTGGTGGCCGTTCTTTTCTCTCTTGACGTCGGGGGCCTTATGAGTGTTGGCCAGCATCCTACGGGACCTTGCATGCGGCGCGATCCCCGATGCAGACCACCTTGCCTGGCTGCTCGACCAACAAGACTCCGAGCAAGTGGCCATCGAACCGCTCGATCGGCTGGAACTCGGCCTTGTAGCCGTGCTCGTCGAAGATCGCCATGGTCCACGGACCGGTGGACACCGCACGACCCGGCTCAATCTGCACAGCGATCCTCTTGCCGTCCCGCAGCACCACCCGGCCTTGGGCATCTTTCGAGAAGGTGAGCCTTGGAGGCCACTCTTCGGGAAGACTCGCGAGTCGCGCTGAAAGTGCAGAGCCCTCTGGTGGCCCAGAGGAGCAACCACTCCCGAGAACACACAACAACGATATCAAGGCTGCACGCATGACTGGCCAACGTCTCTGCCGCTCAGGCGCGAGCCGCGCGGTCGGTTGCTCTTGAACCTCGTTGTTGGTTCCGCGCGGCTCGTCGCTTGCTGCGGCTTGTTGTGCAGAGCTGATGCTCGCACATCCGGCCCGCGACGCCCAGCCCTCAGTCGCGCGCATCTTGCCGGGGCCACTGCCGGCGCACTCCCGCCCTCGCGCACGAACCGGCGTCGCGCATCGCACACCACGATCCCTTGGTTCCTCGCCGCCACCGCCAACCGAGGCAGACGACCGAGACCACTCGCTTCTGCACAACGTCTTTGACGCTCAGGCGCGAGCCGCACGGTCGGTTGCTCTTGAACCTCGGTTGCTCTTGCGTGCGGCTCGTCGCTTGCTGCGTCTTGTTGGCTGGCGCTCATGGTCGCACATCCGGCACGCGTCTCAAGCCCCGAGACCTCGGGCTCACCCGCTGAACGGGGCCTCGGGCGAATCAGTCCGAACGCCGGCCCTCGTGCAGGCGTCGCGCAGCTGCGGCTCCGGCCGGCGTCGCGCACCCGCGCAGCATGAAGGCATCGCGCAACCGCGCATCCGAGGTGCCTTGCTTTCTTCCGGCGATGACGACCGACGATGACGACCGCGGCAACCGCGCGCCCAGCCAACGCCTCTGACGCTCAGGCGCGAGCCGCACGATCGGTTGCTATTGAACCTCGGTTGCTCTTGCGTGCGGCTCGTCGCTTGCTGCGTCTTGTTGGGCGGCAGCCTACCACAACACGACGCAAGCCGCGGCTGTGAGACCCGCCGCCATGGCCGTCACTCCCGTGACTCGAATGCCTTTTGGAGCCGCCCGAAAGTTCACCAGGCCGGCGCCAACCCCCGCGACCAGGAACGCACCGATCAGCAGGTCTCGCTTCAACACAGCGTCAGGGACACACGTGACCAATGCGTAGAGTGCGCCGGCAACGAGAAAGGAGGGCAAGCACACCCACTCGCCGACAGCCTCCAGCGATGTCTTCTTGGCTCGACCCGGCATGCTCTGCCCGCCCAACTCGTAGTCGACTGAAGTGCCGACATCCGGCACGCAGTGACGGCCGTCAGCCTACCAGATTGCGCGACGTGACGACCACCAAGTCATCGCTCACGATGCCAGCGGCACAGCGAACACAACTGCGAACACCCCATCGAGCAGGGCGCAAGCCCCGTGATTCGACACTTCCGCCTACTAGCTAGCACGCATCGCCCTCCTCGTCCCAGCCCCGTGGACGAACTCCTCCACCTTCGCTGGAGTCTGCATCACCATGCTTCGCCGCACGCGGCGCGTCCCGTTCAACGACCGTCCCCTCGCCAAGAGCGGAGCGCTCGGGAGCCATGGCCCCTCCAGCGTTTCTCTCGACACCACGCGACTCGACCGATGCCGACGCGGGCGCCGACGCAGCCGGCGGCAACGGGCCGAGCATCTCCAGGGGACTGCGCACCCCGTGCGGCCCGCGGTTGAGCACGTGAGTGTAGATCATCGTCGTCCGCACATCGGCATGGCCGAGCAGCTTCTGGATGGTGCGCAGGTCGTAGCCGTCCTCGAGCAGGTGGGTGGCGAACGAGTGGCGGAAGGTGTGACAGGAGACCCGCTTGGGAATGCGCGAACGCATGGCGGCGAGGTGGACGGCCTTCTGGATCGCCGACTCGTGGAAGTGATGGCGACGCCGCTGGCCGGTGCCGGGATGGTAGTAGGTGCGAGTCGCGGGGAAAAACCACTGCCAGGCCCATTCGCGGCCGGCGTTGGGCAGCTTGCCGGCCAGCGCGTGGGGCAGCTCGACCCAGCCGGCGCCGCGATGCAGATCGTCGGCGTACTGGCGTTCGACGGCGGCGCGGTGCGCGAGCAGGGCGGGACGCAGGGACGCCGGCAGCAGGGTTTGCCGGTCCTTGTCCCCCTTGCCGGCACGGATGGTGATCGACGAACGCGCGAAGTCGACGTCCTTGATGCGCACGTGCAGGGACTCGAGCAGGCGCAGGCCGGCCCCGTAGAGCAGGCTGGCGACGAGACGCGGCGCGCCGTCGAGTTGGGCGAGCACGGCGGCGACCTCGGCTCGTTCGAGCACGACCGGAAGGTGCTGGCGCGGCGCTGGACGGACGAGATCGTCGAGCCACGGCAGGTCGAGACCGAGCACGCGGCGATAGAGGAACAGCAGCGCCGAGAGCGCCTGGTTCTGCGTCGCCGGGGCGCAGCGCTCGTGCATCGCGAGATGAGAGAGGAAGGCCGTCACCTCGGCGGCGCCGAGCTCGCGCGGATGCCGGAGGCCGTGGAAGCGCACGAAGCGGCGAAACCAGTGCACGTAGGCTTCCTCCGTGCGCGGGCTGTAATGGCGGGTACGGACCTCGGCAACGAGGCGGTCCTGGAGTCGCGAGGGACCCATGTCGTTGCTCCTGTGCCCCGAGATCGCCCGCGGTGGCACGAATTCGCGAGAATCGCGGCGACGGGCATCAGGGCAGCCACACCATGCCGAAGAGCAGGCTCGTGCGGCTCGCAGCCGAGGCGAGTCGACGCGCGGAGACGGTAGCGAGCTCGACCAGGCTGGCCCGCGGCGTTCGCGCCGAGTGCGCTGCCGCACCTGCCCGGTCACGCCGTCGACCTCCGAGCGGCGCGCCTGGTCCGCCATTCCGCGCTTGGAATCGGCGGCGTGAGCGCGCACGCTGATCTCGTGACGAGCGTCGGCGATGCCAGGCGGGTGAAAGGCCACGCTGCAGGGCTCCATCGCCGCTGGGCCAGCGCGCGGCGGTTCCTGCGCAGCGCGATCGCCGCGCGGACCTCGGCGGCAGTAGCGGACACGCTGCTGCCGATCGACGCAGCCGAAGCCCACACGCCGCCGCTGCCCGAACGCCCTCTGCCCGACACGTTCGCGGCGCTCGCGATCACCTACCCGACGTTGCTTGCTGTGGACCAGCGCAAGCAGCGCGGCGCGTGGTTCACGCCGCTCGAGCTCGCCGAGCCGACCGTCGCGCGCACGCTCGCACCCCTGCTGCGCAACGGCGACCCCTCGAGGCTCCGCATCTGCGATCCGGCGGTCGGCGGCGGCACGTTCCTGCTCGGAGCACTGCGCACGCTCACGACCACGGGCCTGCGCGCACGCGACGCGGTCACCTGCCTGCACGGCGTCGACCTCGACAGCACCGCGGCCGCACTCGCGGCGCTGGCCCTGTTCGAGGCGTGCGGCGACGACGCACCGGATCCCATCGACCTCGCGACGCACATCCGCGCGGGCGACGGCCTGATCGACCTCGAGCCCGCCAGCTTCGACGCGGTGCTGACCAATCCGCCGTGGGAGACCATGCAATCCGGCGAGGACGCGGCCGCGCGCGTCGCGCGCCTGCGCCCCCATTTCCTCCACCAGGGCCGCGGCAAGCTCTTCACCTACCGCCTCTTCGTCGAACGCGCGCATCAGCTGCTGCGGCCCGGCGGGCGCTTCGGCCTCATCGTGCCGGCGAGTCTCTGGTTCGACCGCGAGGCCGAGCCGCTGCGACGCCTCTTGCTCGAGCAATGCGAATGGGAGTGGCTGTTCGGCTTCGAGAACCGGAAGAGGATCTTCGCGATCGACAACCGCTACCGCTTCGCCGCGATCGTCGGCACGAAGGGCGGCACGACCGCCTGCGTGGCGACGGCCTTCGGGCGGTTCGACGTCGCCGACTGGGCAGCGGAAGCACCCGCGCACACGCGCTACGGACGCGCCGAGCTGCAGGCACTGAGCCCACACTCGGGTGCGTTCGTCGAAGTCGACGACCGGCGCGATCTCGAAGTGCTGCGGCGCATGCATGCCGACAGCCGTCCGCTGCTCGGCCGCGACGGCGCGTTCGTGTGGCGGCAGGGCGACTTCAACATGACGTCGGATCGCGAGCACTTCGTCGCGCGCAGCGGCGCCGAGGCGCAGGGCTACAGGCGCTGCGGCGATGGCGTCTGGCGCCGGCCCGGGCACGACGACCTGCTGCCGCTCTACCAGGGCGCAATGGTCTACGACCTGCATCCGAACACGGGCGCTCACGTGCGCGGCACGGGCCATGGCACCGCGTGGGAGACGCCGGCGGCCATCGACGACCTGCGCCCGGCCTGGCTCGTTGCCGCCGGTCCGTGGCGCAGCAGGGCGCTGCAACGCGCGCGCGCACGCATCGTGCTGCGTGCGCTCTCGAACGCGACGAACGAACGCACGGCCGTCGCGTGCCTCTTGCCCGATGTGCCGTGTGGCAACTCGCTCGGCGTGTTCGAGCCGCGCCTGCACCTCCACGCGCCGTTGCGCGCGATCGCGGCCGGGGCCGCGCTGCTCAGTTCCCTGGCGTTCGATTGGGCAGTGCGGCTGCGCCTCGGTGGCACGAACCTCAACGGCTTCGTGCTCGCCGATTGCGTGCTGCCGCGGCTCGACGCCGCGACCGAGTCGGAGCTCGCGGCGATCGCGCTGCGCTTGTGCGCAGTGCTGCCCTGGCACGGGCCGCTGTGGCAGCAGGCCAGCGACGAAGGGTGGATCGCGGCCAGCGAGCCGGCCGTCGAACCGCAGCAGCGACGCGAGCTGGCCACGCGCATCGATCTGCTCACGGGGCGCGCGTTCGGTCTCACGGCCGACGACGTCGCGTGGATCGTGCGCGGCTGCGGACTGCCCTCGCCGGCTGCGCGCCGCAGCGCGCCGGCCGGCCACGGCAAGGGGTTCTGGCGCGTCGAGCGCGAGCTGCCGCGCGAGCAGCGCCGGCCTTGCCGCTGGCTCGCTGCGGCGAGCCAGGCGTAGAGCGCCTACTGATAGGTGTAGGTCCCGGTCGCCTGGCAGCCGTTCGCGTTGCGCACGACGACCTGGGCGGGCCCCGGAGTACCGGGCGGGGTGTTGCCGACGATCGAGGTCGCACCCTGGCTCGTGATCGTCATCGGCACTCCGTTGAACGTCACCGTGGTGCCGATCAGGTTCGCACCCGTGATCACGAACAAGGCACCGCCGGCCGCGGGCCCGCTCGCGAACGGGATCGACGTGATGATCGGCGTCGGGTTGATCGCGCGAGAGGCCGACAGGCCGCCGAGATTCACGACCGTGATCGACGAGTCGCACGGCACGCCGGTCGGCATGACGAACTGCAGCAGCGTCGGCGCCAACGACGTGATCGCCGTCGGGTTGCCGGCGACGGACAGCTGGATGCCGCTCAGGAAGTTCGTGCCTTGCACGTTCACGTTGGCGGCGGGCGCCGGCGAAGGCGGCACGATCGACGTGATCGTCGGGCCCGGCAGCGGCACGACGCGAAGCAGCAGCGCGTTCGTACTCGCGACCGTCGCCTGAGGATCGACGAACATGAACCCCTGCAGCGTCGCATCGAGGACCATCGGCACGCCCGGAATCACGAGGCTCCACGGCGCCGGAGGTGCGGAGACGCCACCGAGGCCGAACGAATCGGCCAGCAACAACGTGGGCGCTGCCGAGAACGGCGCCGGTATGAAGCACAGCGAGGAATTGAGTTGCAGCGGCACTTCGGTGCCCGGCTGCGGCAACCCGACGTGCGCCCACAGCGCGAACATGCCCGTGGGCAGCGCCGGCAGAGCACCGATCGGCGGATCGAGCGAGATCGTGAAGGGTTGGCCGAAGCCGACCGTGAGGACGCGGTCCACGCCACCCGTGCCACCCACCTTCAGCGCATCGAAGACACCACCGACACCGTTGCTGATCCCGCCCCTGCCGCACGGACCGAACGCATCGCCGACCTGCACCACGGGCTGAGGGCTGATGCCGACGCGCCCATACTGGTCGAACGCGGCCACGTCGACGATCGCCTGGCCCGCATCGAGGTTGCCCCTCATCGTGAACGAATAGCTGCCGTTCGGCTGCGGCGTGACGGGACCGAACGTGATCCCGGTCACCGTGCTGCGGTTGCTCAGCATCACCTGCACGGGAAGCGTGTTGCCCAGCGGGTTGCCCTGCGCGTCGCGCAGCACGACGGTGCCGGTGACCGTGTCGATGCCGTTGCTGCGCAACGCGAGGCTGCTCATCGTCACCGTCGACTGGAAGTGGTCGGGGCGGCCGATCTGTTGCGTCTTCCACGTGTTGTAGAGCGCCTGCAGCTGAATCACGGGATCGGGTGCCGAAGCCTGCTGATTCGCGACGTTGAGGTCGAGCCAGTACTGCCCGGCGCCGCAGCCCAGCAAGGAGCTGCACGGCAGGTCGATGTCGCTCGGCCGGCTCACGATCATGAGGCCGATGTGCGCCGACTTCGTGAAGCTCGGGGGCGGCGACCCGCACGACGTCGGGGCGCTCGGCGAGCACGAGCAGCGGCCGTCGCCGCCCATCGAACGCGCCGCCTGCATCGCGGCCATCAGCTTGTCGGCCACGGAGCCCGGCGTCGTCTGGATCGCGAGCTCCGCGGCCGTGATCACGGGATTCCCCGTGAGCACGTTGCCCTGCACGGTGTAGATCAGCGAGCCGATCTGACCGGTGAGACCGCCGGCCCAGGCGCCCGCGCCGGTGCCCGTGAAGGTGATCGTGCCGCCCGTGACGCTCGCGATGCCGTATTGCCGCGTCTGGTGGCTCGGGTCGGCTTGGGCGAGCATCTGCAGGATCTGGGCGACGGGCGTGCCGGCCAGGAGCTGCGCGCGGATCAGTTCGCGCAGCGACAGCGGTCCGACGAACGACTGCGCCGCCGCGACGCCCAACCCTGGCACCACGACGACCGTGTTGGGCCGCAGGTCGAAGCCCGTGAGACACGTCGCGATGCCGATCGCGATCTCGCCCGTCGCGAGGTCGATGATGAGGATCGACCATGTCGCGTGCGCGGGCACGGAGACCAGCAGCAGGACGAGCAGGAAGTACGCGAGGCGGCGTAGCGGGGACATGTCCGGCATTCTGCGCCTGCGCGGCAGCGCCGGCCACCCCCTGCAGTTGGTGCAGCCGATCGTCTCTGCGGGACCGGCCGCTACTGTCCCTGCAGGCGCACGATCCGGAGCTGGTGGCGGTGATCGGGGTTCACCGGGGGCACCGCAAGCGTCATGCCCGGGGCCAGCGGCGGCGGGGAGGCCGGAGACATCGACGGCGGCAGGAGGGGGCCCGCGGACGTCGTCCACGCCATTCCGCCGAGGATCGGAGCCATGAAGCAGACCCAGGGGCTCTCGAACTGCTCTTCGTCGACCGTGACGACGATCTCGTTCCCATCGCGCACGGCGTCGTAACCGAACCACCCGAGCTGGCGGATGCGATAGCCGTTGCTGAGCCACGGATTCGTGGGCACCGTCGGCGTCATCGTGGCGGTGCTCAAGCGGAACTTCTCTTCGGGCGAGCCGCCGAAGGCCTGCCAGCGACTCGCGTGCAGCTCGCGACCCTGCGGCGCGTCGGCGATGTAGAACAGGTCGATGCGCACCGCGCCGCTCACTTCGCGCGCGAACACGGACGGCGCGTGGGCACCCGCAAAGCCGACCTGTTTGAGCGACTGCGTGTCGACCTGCCCGCCGGCCAGTCGCACGAGCGAGATGCCGGCCTGTGATTCGTAGGCGTAGTACACCACGAGACCGGTGCCGCTGCCGAGCAGCACAACGCTCGGATCGCGTGCGATCATGCGCTCGGAGTCGACGACCACGTCGCGGAACTCGCCCTGCCAGGGCCTTGTCGCACAGTGGAACTCGGTCACCGTCTCGCGAGTCCAGTCGCCCCTGAGAGTCGAGAACGAATAGGCATGGCCGAGGACGAGATCGCCTCCATCCGACCACTGCATGCCCATCGGGAGCGGAACGACGTGGCGGTTCACCGTGTGGCTCGCGACAGGTGCCGCGAACGCGAACGCCGTAGGCGAGCCGCCGGTATCGAATGCGGAGGGCCAACCATCGACCAACATCAACTGCGTGAGGTCGCCGTTGCTCTGCCAGTAGGCGAGCGCGAGCGAGTAGTCGGCGGCCATCGCGATCTGCACGAGGCGCGTGCTCGCCTCGGCCCCGCCGGCCACGGCGAAGACCTCGCTCTGCGCGAACGTCGCGCCGCGATCGAACGAGAGCCGCAGCTCGACCTCGCTGTCGCGGCCCTGCGCGACTGCGAGCACGTTGTAGAGCGCGGCGATCTCGTGGTCGCGCCAGTTGCCGGAGTCCATGCCGACCGCGAGCGAGCCGCCACCGGTCACGGCACCTGTCGTCTTGTCGTGCTGCAGGCGCATCTCGTAGCGGTTCCCCGAGACCGGGTTCCCGCGATCACCCTCGTAGACGACAACGCTCGATCGATCGCCCGACACGGCGATCGCCGGCATTCCGAAGAGCCACGAATCGCTCGAGTAGACGACGTCGTCGTCGACGATGTCCGGATGGTTCGCGGAGTCAGCAGCCGCGGTATTGATCGCCGACGCGGGGCCGATCGCGAGCTCGACGAGCGCCGTCTGCTGCGCGGGCTCGCCCGTCGTCTGCCCGGGGACTGGCGCCGTGGTCACGAACGCGAACACCTGCGTCTGCTCGATCTGACCGCGGACCGACAAGCGCGAGAAGCCGCTGCCTTCGACGCCGAGCCAGAACGTGTTCCGGCCGTCGATGAAGAGCCCGGGACCGTTCACGATCACGCCGGCCGCGGCGAGGCTCATCAAGCTGCCCGGGGTCGCCGTGCCGTCGAGCAGGTGCGCGACGCTGACCTGGACCCAACCCGTGTTGCCGCTCGCCAGCGTCAACACGTCGAACGCGAACGGGACCCCGGGTGGCGTCGTCAGCTGGTAGGTGAGCGTCGGCTTCGGGTGCAGGCTGCCGAGCTCGACGCGCTGCATGTCGACGCGCGGCGAGATCGTGTCGTTCGCGGCCGGTTCGATGGTCTCGAGGCCGGCAGCGAGCACCATCGGTGCCTGAGGCGGCGCGGGATCGCTCCCATCGTGGCAGGAAGCGGGGACGAGGAATGCGAGGAGGAGCAGGGGCCGTCGGATGGACATTGGGCTCGCGGGCGAGGGATGCCGGCAGCGGTGAGTGCCGGGTTGACGAGTAGATAGCCAATCCCCACCGCGCCGTCACCTGGGGGGTGGGGTCGATCTCCGCAATCGCCGCCTTCGCGCAAGAGCCGCAGTGCGGCGTGCGCGACGCCGTCGCCGCCGGTCGGGTGCCGGCGGCACGCTACCGGCAGATCTCCACCCGCCTCCGGTCATCCCACCTGAGGTGTGCTGCATGTCGCTCCCTCCACGGTCCCCGCCTCCCTCCGTGCGGCGCGCGTGTCCGCCGGCCACGCTTCCCGTTTCGCGGTATGTTGCCGGCATGAGTCGCCCCTTCGCGTTCAGGAAGGCATGGATTCCTGCAACCGCCGTGGCGCCCCTGGCTATTTGGGTGCGCAGCCCCGAGAGCGCTCCGCTCGAGGCGAGCCTCGACAGCGTATGACCCAAGAAGCAAGTTGCCATGGTCGCGATGGCATCCCTGCTCCAACTCCCCAACTCCCTCGAGTCGCCATGCACCGATCGTTCGCCGCCGGTCCTCTCGTTGCTTCTTCGGCCTTGGCGCTGCTCACCGCGTCGCTCTCGTCGTCGCTCGCCGCGCAGCTGCAGTGGCAGTTGGTGTCGTTGCCGCAGAGCCCGCCGCCACGCTATGGGCACACGGTCGACGGCTGGAACTACGTCTTTGGTGGGCGCGACGCCGGCCAGGCCTTTGCCGATGCATGGGTCTTCGTCACCCCGTTGATCGGGTGGCAGCCGATGCCAACCGTGACGGCTCCGTCGCCGCGCAGCCGGCATGCAATGGCCACGGGGCTCTTGTTCGGGGGTGAGGACTTCGCTGGGCAGAAGAATGCGGAGACGTGGGTGTTCACGACGACGTTTGGCTCCGTGCCCCTCGGTCAGCCGTTCGCAAGCTCGTGGACGCAGATGGCTCCCGCGCACGCGCCTTCGGCGCGCAGCGGACATGCGATGACGTCGTTTGCCGTCGGGCAATGGTTGTTGTTCGGCGGTGAGACGGCTGCTGGTGTCAGTGGCGAGTCATGGGTGTTCGCCGCCGGAGATTGGCACCAGGTGGTGAGCAGCCCGTCGCCGCCGGCGCGAAGCGGGCACGTGCTGCTACCGCTATCCGCAGGCTGTCTGCTGTTGGGCGGCGGCGACGGCACGCAGGTGTTCGGCGACGCATGGCTGTTCGACGGCCAGCAATGGCAGTCGCTCCCCGGCGTGCCGTTCGCGGCAACGGGCGCAGGTGTCGCCCACGACTACTTCGGGCGGTTGCGGCACGCGTTCCTCTGCGGCCGCGATGCCACGGGTGCGTTGCGCACCATTGTGCAGGAACGCGGCGATCGGATCGACGATGGCGTCTGGTACGAGCACCAGGTGCTCGGCGCCATGCCGGCGCGAGAACAGTCGGTCGCCTTCACCTACTTCGGGTTCCCCTACTACGTGTTCGGCGGACGTGACGCACAGGGCCAGGTGCTCGGTGACACGTGGCGACTCGCGCCGACGCATGTGCCCTCGTCGGTCCTGATCGGCTCGGGTTGTGGTCCCGGTTCGTGGAGCAACGAAGGCCCAGAACTGTGGCTGCCCCTGCCCAGCCTGCTGCTCGGCAGCACGCGCGACCTGCGCATGTTCACGCACACGCCGGGCACTCTCTCAGTGATCGGGCTGCAACTCGGCACCGCGCCGGCGCCGCAGCCGTGCCAGATCACGCTGCTTCCAGACGCGCTCTTGCTCGGCCTGTCGTCCACGCTGATCGCTGACTTCACGATCTCGCTGCACGTCCCGTTCGTCGAAAGCCTGCGCGGCCTCGATATCTCGGTACAGGCGATCGCCTTCGAGGCGACCGGGCCAGGCGGCATTGCGATCTCGAAGGTCGGCCTGATCCACGTCGGCGACTGACGGCGCCGCCGCACGTTCGGCGTCCACTGGTGCTCGCAACGTGCCGCAGCTTGAACCGCCTACACCCCAGCACGCCGATCGTCTACTGTTCTTCGATCCCATCGTCTGCCCATCGTCGATCCCGCACTTGTCGATCGTGCGACAGAAGTTCCCATGCGCATCCACTCCGCTCTTCGCGCGTCCGCTGCTCTCTGGGTTCTGATTGTTGCCCACACACCGATGCGCGCGCAGTGCGGCACGACAGCGGTGGGGTATGTCGGCCCCTACGTCGGCCACACGGCCGCTTGGGATCCTGATGGTGCCGGGCCGCTGCCGGAGCACCTCGTCGTGACGGGCTCCTTCACCTCCGTTCCGGGAATTGCCGCCAACGGCATCGCGGCGTGGAATCCGCAGACCGCGACGTGGTCCACGTTCGGCAGCGGTGTCGCGGGTGCCGGCGTGCTCGGCGTGCTGCCGGGCGGCGATCTCGTCGTGGGGGGATCCTTCGCGAGCGCGGGCGGCGGCGCCGCGAACAACATCGCGCGGTGGACCGGCTCGGCGTGGGCGCCGCTCGGTGGCGGAGTCACCAGCGCGGTGGGTGACATGGTCGTCACTCCGGGCGGGGAGGTGGTCGTGATCCACCCCGCGTCGTGGCCGATGTGGACCGTCAGTCGCTGGGATGGTGTGAGCTGGACCTCGCTGGGTTCGTGGGCTGGTGGCCAGCTCGCGGGGCCACGGCTCGCGATCGCGCCCAACGGCGACTTGCTGCGCGGTGGCCAGGCGGGCATCGAGCGTTGGGACGGGCTGACCTGGTTGCCGCACGCGCCGGGCATCACGAGCATCCGGCTCCTCGCGTCGACGCCAGATGGCAGGCTGTTCGCGGCGGGAACGCTCCCCGCGCAGGGTTTGCGCTGCGCTGTGTGGGATGGCGCCGCGTGGACCGCGCTCGGCCCCCAGATCCTCGGGCCCTTCGGCAACCCCGCCCTCCTCGACCTGGAGTTCCTGCCCGACGGCGACCCGGTCATCTGCGGCTTCTTCGGATTCTCCCCCCTCGGCACGGTGACCGGGGGCCTCGCCCGCTGGACCGGCTCGACGTGGGTCGGTTTCGGACCGGGGGGAGTGCACGGCCTGGAGGCCTCCCACGTCTTTACGGCGACGTTCCTGCGCGACGGCCAGCTCATCGTCACCACTATGTTCAGTGGCCTCACATCCTTCCAGACGACCTGCCCGGCGACTGCTCTGTCGTACGGTGCTGGCTGCACGAGCAGCGGCGGCACCAACACGCTGACCGCGACTTCACTGCCGTGGGCCGACGGGACGTTCCGCGCGACTGGCACGGGTCTGCCGAACGTCGCCATCGTGATCGCCGCGACCAGCGTGACGCCGATCCCGCAGGGTGTGGCGCCGTTGTCGGGGCTGCTGCCGCCGCATGGCCAACCTGGCTGCGACCTGCTGGTGGCCCCCCACTTCCTCGAGGTCATGGTCACCCTGACCGGCACTGCGCAGTCGTCGCTCTTCCTGCCGAACGTGCCGTCGATCGTCGGCGTCGTCTTCTACCATCAGATGGTGCCGATCGAACTCGACGGTCTCGGCCACTGGGTCGCGATCACCAGCACGAACGCGCTGCAGCTGACGGGCGGCACGTTTTGATGGACAGCGGGCGTCCGATCAGGGCAGGAACTTCTCGGGGTTCTTCAGCTTGCGGGGCAGGTATTCGTCGATGACGTAGTTGAGGCCCCACTTGGCCAGCGCCTGTTGCTCGGGTCCTCGCCGATCGGCGCGATGCACGACAGCGGCGGCGACATGATCTTCGTCGCGTCGATGGCGGCCTTGAGCTTCTGCACGGTCGCCGTCTCGAGCCGCCGCGGGTTCGTCTCCGGCTTGATGCCGGAGTCAGCGCGCGCGCCGGTAGTGCATGGCGACCGCGCCGCTGCGGAGCGGCTTCGCCGAGACCAGTTCGAGCCGTCGCGTGCTGGGCAGCCCGCTCTGGTACAGGGTCGGGCCGTGGCCGGCGATCCTGGGGTGGACGAGGAACTTGTACTCGTCGATCAGGTCCAGCCGGTCCAGCTCGGTCGCGAGCTTGCCGCTACCGAGGAGC
>DASRJH010000082.1:0-5171 GCA_035649575.1 Planctomycetota bacterium | reverse complement strand
CTGGGATGGCGTCTGGGACTATGGCGGCGCCTCGGCCGCGAACGCCAACACGCTCCAGATGCAGTTCTATCCCAGCGGTCAGATCACGATCGCGTGGGGCACGATGTCGCACCTCGGCAACGGCCACCTCGCCGGCTACTCGCCGGGCGGCAACAGCCTCGATCCGGGCAACACGGATCTGTCCGCGCTCGGCGCGGGTATCATCACGCTCCCAGCCCAGGACATCCTGCCGCTCGCGCTCGCGGGGGCGACGAGGCCGATCCTCGGCACGAACTGGAACCTGACCACGAGCCAGGTTCCGGCTACGGGTCTCCTCGGCGTCGACATCTTCGGCACCGCCGACCCCGGCGTCCTGGACCTGTTCTTCATCGGGATGCCCACCTGCCAACTGCGCACGACCCTCGATTTCATCAGTGCCTGGCCGGTGTCTGGTGCGACGCACAACTACACCTTCGCCGTGCCGGCGCTGCCGACGAGCCTGATCGGCTTCCAGCTGTTCACGCAGTCCGCCGTGTTCCAGGTGCCGCCCGTGAACCCGTTCGGCGCGATCACGAGCAACGGCATCAAGGGCACGATCGGCGACGTGTGATCGCGACAGCTCGGTAGCTCGTCATCGCCGCAACGCGGCGTTTCCCGAACACGGCGAAACAGCCGTCAGGTGCCGCTGCGGCAATGAGCACGGCCGCGGGGTGTCTCCGAGAGCCTCGCGGCGCGCCGCCATCCAGCGCAGCACGCGGGTTCGGCCTGTACCAGGAGAGTCGCCGCGATCGGGCGGCCGGTTGCACGCCGCCGGTTCGACTGCCCGCGGCGATGGGGACTTACAGCGGTCCGGTCAGGTGAACCCATCCGCAGAGCCACCGTTGTGTCCGCACTCATGCAACCAACCCTCCCTCTCCTCTCACTCCCCACGTTACTGCTCTCCGCGTCGCTCTGCGCCCAGGTCGTCAACCCGGCCGACAAACAGCGCAAGCCCCAAGAACCCCAGAACCCCCCGGTCGTCGTCGAAGGACGGCAGGTCTCGGACCTCCGCGAGGAGGACCGCATCGGCAGCTACGGCCAGCCCGAGTGGACCTCGCACCGCCGCTTCGCCGAGACGCGCATCTACGTGCGCCCCGAGGGCACCGCTGAGTTCGAGTACTGGCTCGTCCCCGAGACCCCGCCCGGTGGCGGCCCGACCGAGACCAAGACGCAATACGAGTTCGAGTTCGGCTTGCCCTACCGCTTCCAGCTCGACCTCTACCTGGTCACACACCAGGAAGGCAACGAAGGCCCCATGTCCTTCGACGAACAGAAGCTCGAGCTGCGCTGGGCGTTCGCCGACTGGGATGTCATCTGGGGCAACCCGACGGCGTACCTCGAGTGGGCAGCAACCGACGACGGACCCGACAAGGTCGAGGCGAAGCTGCTGTTCGGCGGCGAACTCGTCTCGAGCTGGCACTGGGGCACCAACCTCGTGTTCGAGCACGAGACCGGCGGCCTGCAGGAGAACGGCTACGAGATCACGGCCGGCCTCAGCAAGACGCTCGTCGACCAGCGCTTCTCGCTCGGCGCCGAGATCAAGGCCGCGTGGATCGACGACGAGACGGACCGCGGCAACTACACCGAGGAAGTCCTGCTCGGACCGAGCTTCCAGTTCCGGCCGCTGCCGAACGCCCACATCGACTTTGCGCCGTTGTTCGGCTGCACGAACGACTCGCCCGATTCGAAGGTCACCATCCTGTTCGGCTGGGAGTTCTGATCTGTGCTAGGCTCCTGGCCGTGACGCAGCATCCGCGAGGTGAGTCGACGCGACCGGGCCGGGCCCTGCTCGGGTCGGCGCTGCTGCACGCGATCGGTCTCGGACTCGCCGCGTTCTGCGCGCCCTCGTCGTTCGCAAGCGTCGCGTGGAGCGGCGACGACGCGGCTGCGATCGAGTTGTCGATCGCGCGGCCGCGTGGGCTCGAGCCGGTCGCCGCGACCCCGCCGATTCCGCTCGTGACCGCAGACGAGCTCGCGGAGACGGCGGACGCCGCGTTCGCCGAGGTGGTCTACGAGCTGCCGCCGCCGGAGCTGCCGCGGCTCGCGGGGCTGTTCTCGCCACTACCGCCGGAGCCCGAGCCGCGACGGCTGCGGCCCGAGGCGCTGTCCGTGCACGCGCCGCCACCGGCCGAAGCCCCCACCGAGGCAGCGCTCGCGAGCGCCGTCGACTCGAAGCCGCGCGACGGCGCGAACGTCCAGCCGTCGGCCGTGCCGGGCCGCAATCTGCCGCCGCGCTACCCATTCGTCGCCTGGCGGCGCCACATCGAGGGCACCGTCCTCGTCGAGATGGACATCGACGCGAGCGGCCGCGTGACCGCGACGCGGCTCGTCACGTCCTCGGGCTGCAGGATGCTCGACGACGCGGCGCTGCAGCAGCTCGCGACGTGGGAGTTCACTCCTGCGCGCGGCCCGCTCGGTCCCGTGAGCTGCACGATGCGACAGGAAGTCATCTTCCAGATCCGCGCGTAGACCTTCCGCTCACTGGTCGTCACGTGATTCGTGCGGATGGCGCCGGGCGTGATCGCTCCACCGCTGTGCGGACCGCTCAACACGCTGCCGCTGCTCGGCACGCTCGGCCCGAACGTCACGGGCGGCATCATGCCGTGCGACGGCACCACCAACTTCAACATCCTGCTGCCGGTCGCGCCGGCCCTCGCCGGTGCCGTGCTCAGTTCGCAGTGCGTGACGATCTGCATCGGCGGCACGGGGTTCGGCTTCGGCATGAGCAACTGCCTGAGCTGGCAGCTGCAGGGCAACACGTCGGATCGAAGGCCTCCGGTTGTCGAGTGGACATGGCGGCACGGGCTGGAACGGTGCATCATGCGTGCGCCAGGAGCCCCATGCCGACCCGCCGTGAGCTTCTCGAGTTGCTGAGCTATCCCGCTGCCGCGGCGCTGACCTCCTCGTGCTTCGCTCCCGAACGCGCGGCGCGCGCTACCGCCGCGTTCGCCGCCGCGAGTCACCTCGCGCCGCAGGAAGCCGCCGAACGCGAGGAGCTGTGGTTTCCCGTGCAGCAGGCGTTCACCGTCGACCGCAGCCAGATCAACCTCAACAACGGCGGCGTGAGCCCGGCGCCTGCAGTCGTGCAGGACGCGCACAAGGTCCGGCTCGACTTCAGCAACCAGAACAGCACGCGCAACCTGTGGGAGATCCTCGAGCCGCAGAAGGAGAACGTGCGCGCGGCGCTCGCAGGCTTCTTCGGTTGCGGCGCCGAGGAGATCGCGATCACGCGCAACGCCTCGGAGAGCCTCGAGACCTGCCTGTTCGGCTTCGATCTGCGGCGCGGCGACGAGGTCGTGACGACCGACCAGGACTACCCGCGCATGCTGACGACACTCGACCAGCGTGTGCGCCGCGACGGCATCGTCGTCAAAAAGCTCGCTGTGCCCGTGCCGTGCGAGGACTTCGACGAGGTCGTGCGGCGCTTCGAGGCGGCGATCACGGACCGCACGAAGCTGATGCTCGTCTGCCACATGATCAACATCACGGGCCAGATCATGCCCGTGCGGCGCATCGTCGAGGTCGGCCGCGAGCGCGGCATCCCGGTGATCGTCGATGGCGCGCATGCCTTCGCGCACCTCGTCTTCCGTCGCGAAGACCTCGATTGCGACTACTACGGCGTGAGCCTGCACAAGTGGTTGTTCGCGCCACACGGCACGGGACTGCTCTACGTGCAGCGCGATCGCATCGCGAAGCTGTGGCCGCTGATGGCCGCGCCGAGCACGCTGGACGCCGACATCCGCAAGTTCGAGGAGATCGGTACGCATCCCGCGGCGCAGATCCTGTCGATCGGCGAAGCGCTCGCGTTCCATCTCGGCATCGGCCCCGAGCGCAAGGCGGCGCGCATGCGCTACCTGCGCGACCGTTGGGCGAAGCGCCTCGCGCGGCACGAGCGCGTGCGGCTCAACACGAGCCTGAAGCCCGAGTTCGCCTGCGGCGTCGCGAACTTCCGCATCGACGGCGTCGACATGAGCAAGCTGCGACTGCACCTGTGGAACGCGCACAAGATCTGGGCGACCTACATCGGCCCGCCGCTGCCCGCGGAGTGCGAAGGGCTGCGCATCACACCGAGCGTCTACACGACGCTCGACGAGCTCGACCGCTTCTGCGAGGCCGTCGAAGACGTGCTGAAGAACGGCCTGCCAAGGGACCTGCCGTCGTGAGCCGGAGGATCGTCTGGCAGGTGCGGTTCGGGTGGTAAGGATCGTCGTGCGTGGTGCGCGATTTCCGTATGCTGGCTCCGTGCGCGCGCCGCAGCGAGTCCTCGGTGGTTGCCTCGTCCTGCTCGGCATGTCGGCGGCGGGCTGCAGCTACCTGGCAGACCGGGCCCTCGACTTCACCGACGCGTTCCGCTTCACGCTGGGCGCCGGCACGAGCGCCGGCGTGCGCGCGCGCGCCGGCTTCGCGCTCGACACGGGTTTGTTGATCGGCGTCAAGCCGCGCGCGGGCACCGTCGGTTGGCGCTACGGCGCCGCCTACTTCTTCGATCAGAGCGACTCGCGCATCGACTGCGAACAGGCCGAGATCGTGCGCTCGACGGCGCTGCTCGGCCACGACTTCACGGACGGCAGCTACCAGACGGCACGCACGAGTCTGTTCCTCTTGCCTGCGCTGTTCAGCTGGGTCGACAGCACGCCCACCGACTACCAGTGGCACGTGCCGCTCGAAGGTGCTCTGTTCTCGGACCGCCATTGGCTCTGGAGCGGCGAGGGATTCGCCAACAACCGCTACCAGCAGATCCACGCGTTCGACATCGAGACCGAGGTCGCGCTGTTCGTGCACGCAAGCAGCGGCTTCAGTCCCGGCGAGGTGCTCGACTTCCTGCTCGGCTTCTTCCTGATCGACATCGCTGCCGACGACGGGAGGCTCGACAAATGAGGGCTCTGTTGTGGCTCGGCTGCCTCTGCGCGTGCGTGCACCCGGACTCGGTGCCGCGTCACCGGCCGGCGTGGGAACCGTTCGATCCAACGCAGCCCGGCTGGCAGGCGAGCTGCAAGATGCTGCTCGTCGCCGATTGCCAGGTGCACAACCTGCTGTCGGCGCCGGTGCCCGAACGCAACCTCACGATCGAGGCCGCTTCGGGGACCGCGATCCGGCCGCCGCAACTCGACCTCTTCTCGACCGACGTGTTGTCCTACGTGCTGCAGCGACAC
>DASRJH010000081.1:0-37065 GCA_035649575.1 Planctomycetota bacterium | reverse complement strand
GCCCGGTGCCTTCCCGCACGATCCGACCTTCACCGCCGACGGCTTCGCCTGGTACACCGACCAGAGCAACAGCTACATCGGGCGAGTCGATCCGAGCAGCGGCGCAGTCGTCGACTTCCCGACGCCAACGCCTGGCTCCGGCCCGCACGGAATCTGCACGGCCCCCGATGGCTATGTCTGGTACACGGCACAGAGCGTCGGCCGACTCGGCCGTGTCGATCCTGCGTCGGGTGCGATCACCGAGTTCGTGCTGCCGGCAACTGCGAACCGACCGCACACGCCGGTCGCACATCAGGGCGCCATCTGGTTCACGGCGCAGACCAACAACACCTACGGGCGGTTCGATCCGGGCACCGGTGTCACGCAGGTCTATCCGGCGCCGATCGGCTCGCTGCCGTACGGCCTCTCGCCAGCCCCCGATGGCTCGCTGTGGATCGCGTTGTTCGGCACCAACAAGCTGGGCCGCGTCGACACGACGACCGGTGCGCTGCAGCTCTTCGTGCTGCCGAGCGCGAGTGCGCGGCCGCGCCGGCTGGCCGTGGCCAACGACGGTCTCGTGTGGTTCACGGACTACCAGCGCGGTTACCTCGGCCGGCTCGATCCGAGCACGGGCGCGCTGCAGGAGTGGCCTGCCCCCGACACTCCGCCGGGACCCTACGGCATCTCGCTGGGCACCGACGGCCGGATCTGGTTCCACGCCGCCGGCACGAACGCGATGATCGCGTTCGATCCGCTCGCGCAGCAGTTCGCGACCATCCCGATCCCGACGGCGGGTGCGATCGTGCGCCACATGGTGACCGACTGGAGCCGCGGCCGGTTGTGGCTCGCGTTGAGCGGTACGGCTCGGCTCGGTCTGGTGCAGCTCGTTGTGCCGGTGACTACCGTCGGGGCAGGTTGTGCCGGCATCGCGGGCGTGCCGGTGATTGCCGTCGACGGGACGCCGCGCATCGGCAGTTCGGTGACGGTGTCGGTGAGCGGCACGGCGGCACCGATCGGCGTGCTCGTGTTCGGGTTCTCCGACACGATCTGGCAAGGCATCCCATTGCCGCTCGAACTGACTGCGTTCGGCGCGCCGGGCTGCTACCTGCGCGTCGGCCTGGACGTGCTGTTCGCAAGCGCGCCGCCGGGCCCGGTCAGTGTGACGTTGCCCGTCGCTCCGCTGCTGAACGGGTTCCTGTTGTTCGCGCAGTGGGCGATGGTGGCCGATCCGTCGGGACTCGGTTTCGTCACGAGTGCCGGCGTGCGCATGCGCGTGATCGGCGTGTGAGGGCAGGACGTTCCTCATGCCCCCGTGGCGCGCAGCGCCGCGAACACCGCTTCGACCTCGGGCCCGAGACGGTCCGCGGTGAACAGCTTCAGGCTGCGCGCACGACCCGCAGCGCCGTGCGCCGCCGCGATCGCCGGGTTCTGCAGGTAGTGGGCCATCGCACGTGCCAGTGCGTCGACGTCGCCCTTGCCGACGACAGCACCCGTCACGCCGTTGCTGACGATCTCGGCGTTGCCGCCCGCGTCCGAGACGACCTGGGGCAGCGAAGCGAAGCTCGCTTCGAGACACGCATTGCAGAGCCCTTCGTGGAACGACGGCATCACGAACAGGTCCGCGGCCGCATAGACGTCGTGCACGGGTTGCACCCGACCCGGCAGCATCACGCGCGAGCCGAGGCCGTGCGCTGCGGCGCGCGCTTTCAGCCTGTCCTGCTCGCTGCCGCCGCCGGCGAGCAGCAGCACGGCCTTCGGCCGCTCGTTCGCGAGGCGCGCGAACGCGTCGATCAACACGTGCTGGCCCTTGCGCGGACGCAGCACGCCCGCACAGCTGATCACCTGACTGTCTTGGGGAATGCCGAGCCGCGTGCGCGCCGCCGTCTTGTGTTGCTGGAGACCGGTCCAGGGTGACGGGTCGATGCCGTCGTAGACGAGCGTGATGCGTTGCTGTGGCACGCCCGCGCTGACCAACCGCTGCCGGATCGCGTCGCAGATCGCGATCGTGTGGTCGCAGAGCCGCGTGTAGCGGAAACCACCGAGCAGGCCGGGACGGATCGGATAGTCGATGCGGCGGATCGCGACCTTCTTCGCGCGCACGCCGAAGGCCGCGAGCCCGCCGAGAAGCAGCGAGCGCCCGCAAGCGAAGTGGATCACGTCCGGCGCCGAACGCCGGTAGATGCCGCGCAAGCGCGGCCACAGATCGGGACGCCACCATCGCCGCAGCGGTGCTTCGTGGACGGGCACACCGAGGGCGCGCGCAGTGGCCGCGAACGCGGCCTTGCTGGCCAGCACGACTTCGTTGTGGTGCCCCGCGCGCTGCAGGTGTTCGAGGATCAGTTGCAGCTGCGCTTCGCCGCCCGAGAAGCCCGTCTCGGCGAGCACGTGCAGCAGCCGGAGCCGGTGTTGGCCTCGCGCTGCGCCAGCTGCGCTCACAGGATCGCGTCTTCGCCGGTGAGCTGACGCCCGATGATGAGGCCGTGGATGTCGTGTGTGCCCTCGTAGGTGATGACCGACTCGAGGTTGCACATGTGACGCATCATCTGGTACTCGTCGGTGATGCCGTTGGCGCCCAGGATGTCGCGGCCGAGCCGGCAACACTCGAGCGCCATCCAGCAGCTGTTCCGCTTGGCCATCGACACGTGGTAGTGCTGCATCGTGCCGGCTTCCTTCATCTTGCCGAGCCTCCAGCACAACAGCTGCGCCTTCGTGATCTCGGCGGCCATCCAGACGAGCTTGTTCTGCACGAGCTGGAAGCGCGCGATCGGCTTGTCGAACTGGATGCGGATCTTGCTGTAGCGACACGCCTCGTCGAACGCCGCCTGCGCGGCGCCGACCGCACCCCACGCGATGCCGTAGCGCGCCTGCGTCAGGCAGGCCAGCGGGCCCTTGATGCCTTCGACGCCAGGCAGCAGCTGCGACTTGTGCACGCGCACGTCCTGCAACACGAGCTCGCTCGTGTCCGACGCGCGCAGCGAGAATTTGTTCTTGATGCCCTTGCCGGCGAAACCCTTCGTGCCCTTGTCGACGAGGAAGCCGCGGATCGTGCCTTCGCATTTGCCCCAGACCACCGCGACGTCCGCGACGCTGCCGTTCGTGATCCAGTATTTGCTGCCGTTCAGCACGTAGTGATCGCCGTCCTTCACGGCCTTGGTCAGCATGCCGCCCGGGTTGCTGCCGAAGTCGGCCTCCGTGAGACCGAAGCAGCCGATGAGCTGGCCCTTGGCCATCTTGGGCAGGTAACGCTGCTTCTGCTCTTCGCTGCCGAACGCCCAGATCGGATACATGCACAACGAACCCTGCACCGACACGAACGAGCGCAGGCCCGAGTCGCCGCGCTCGAGCTCCTGGCAAATGAGGCCGCTCGCGATCGGCGAGAGACCGGCACAGCCGTAGCCCGTGAGGGAAGCACCATAGACGCCCATCTCGCCGAGCTCGGGGATCAGGTGACTCGGGAACGTCGCCGCGCGGTTGTGCTCCTCGATGATCGGCATGAAGCGGTCCGACACCCAGGAGCGCAGGGTGTCGCGGATCATGCGTTCTTCGTCGGACCAGAGTTCGTCGACGTTGTAGAAATCGAGTGCCTTGTAGGGATCGCTCATGGATGCGTTGGCAGGAGCCGGTCGCCAGCGCAGGATAGAGGCGCTGCACCGGCAAGGAAAGCAATCCCAGGTGCCCCCACGCGCGTGACGACGAACACGGCCAATCGCTGCCCCTGCTGCGGCTACCTCGAGGAAAACGAGCCGTGCCTGCGATGCCGCGGCGTGGCACGCGCGCTCTCTGGTCGCGACGAGGCGCGCGCGGGCCGCGGTCTCGGCCTCGCCGACGTCTACCGCGGTCTGCGCGATGTGCACCAGGCGGTGTTCGCGCTTCTGCACGGCAGGGAGTTCATCGGCCTCTTGCGCTGGCCCATCGCCGCGAACGCGATCGCGTTCGTGCTGCTGCTGCTCGGCGGCTGGTTCCTGCTCGCGCCGTGGTATGCCGCGATCACGGGCAGCACGTGGTGGTTGTTCGACGGGCTGCGCGCAGGACGCGCCGAAGCGGCTCGCCACCTCTGGCTCTTGTGCACGTGGCTGCTGCTCGGTCCGCCGCTGCTCGACGTGCTGACCGGCGCCGTGCACGAGCCGCTGCGCGTCGCGACCGAACTGCGCATGCTCGGCCAGGCGAGCCGGCCTTCTGCGCCGGATGGCTTGCTGAGGTTTCGCGACCGGATCCGCATCCTCGCGCTCGCGACGGCCGCGCTGCCCGTCGTACTGCTGGTCTCGCTGGTGCCCTGGGTCGGCCTGCCGATCGTGGTCGCAGCCGGCGCCGCGTCGGCGGCCATCGTCTGGTTCGAACCGCCGATGGCGGCCCGCGGCCACACTCTGCGCGCCCGCCTGCGCCTGCTGTGGCAGAACCGCTGGCGCGCACTCGGAACCGGAGCGGGCATGCAGCTGGCTGCGGCCGTGCCGTTCGTGAACGTGCTCGTGCTCGCCGGCGTCGCCACGGTCGCGGCGACCGCCTCCTACCTGCACTTCGAGAAACGAGCAGCAGCGTGATCGCGCGCCGGTCCGGAGCTAGCCTCTGCGCACGATGCCACGCCAGATCCTGGTCACCAGTGCACTGCCATACGCGAACGGGCCGATCCACCTCGGTCACCTCGTCGAGTATCTGCAGACCGACATCTTCGTGCGCTTCCAGCGCCTGCGCGGCCATCGGATCGCCTACGTGTGCGCCGACGACACACACGGCACCGCGATCATGATCCGCGCCCAGAAGGAAGGCCGCACGCCCGAGCAGTTGATCGGCGACATGGCCATCGCGCACCAGCGCGACTTCGCCGCGTTCGGCATCTCGTTCGACCACTACGGCTCGACGAACAGCGGCACGAACTACGACCTCTGCAAGGACATCTGGGCCGCGTTGCGCAAGGCAGGTCTCGTCGTCGCGCGCTCCGTCGAGCGGCTGTACGACCCGGTGCAGAAGACGTTCCTTGCCGACCGCTTCGTGCAGGGTCAATGCCCGCGCTGTAGTGCATTGGATCAATACGGGGACAGCTGCGAGGTCTGCGGCTCGACCTATGCGGCGACGGAGCTCAAGAACCCGCGCAGCGTGCACTCGGGGGCCGTGCCCGAGCTGCGTCCGAGCCAGCAGTTGTTCGTGAAGCTCGAGCCGCTGCAGGCATTCCTGCACAAGTGGACGCAGACGAGCGGCGCGCTGCAGCCCGAGGTGGCCAACTATCTGGCCGGCTACTTCCTCGACAAACCGCTGCAGGACTGGGACGTCTCGCGCCCGGCACCCTACTTCGGCTTTCCGATCCCCGACGCGCCCGGACAGTTCTGGTATGTGTGGTTCGACGCTCCGATCGGCTACATCGCGAGCACGGCCGAGTGGTGCGCGCGCACCGGCCAGTCGCTCGACGACTGGTGGCGCAGCGACAAGTGCGAGATCGTGCACTTCCTCGGCAAGGACATCACGTATTTCCACACGCTGTTCTGGCCGGCACTGCTGCAGGTGGCGCGCTTCGAGCTGCCGTCGCGCGTGCAGATCCACGGCTTCCTGCGGATCAATGGCGAGAAGATGTCGAAGTCGCGCGGCACGTTCGTGACCGCCGCTACGTATCTGCAGCACCTCGACCCGAGCTGGCTGCGCTACTACTACGCGAGCAAGCTCAGCAGCAAGATCGACGACCTCGACTTCAACACGGCCGAGTTCGTCGGCAAGTGGAACAGCGACCTTGTCGGGCGCGTCGTCAACCTCGCGAGCCGTTCCGCGCGGTTCGTCGAAACCACGGGGCTGTCGGCTTCCTATCCCGCGGACGGCGGTCTGTTCGCGCGCGCTGCGGCGGCCGGCGATGCGATCGCCCAGGCCTACGAGTCGTGCGACTACCGCGAAGCGACGCGTCTCGTCATGACCCTGGCCGACGCGGCCAACGAGTACGTCGAGCAGAAGGCGCCTTGGACGATCAAGAAGGACAGCAAGCGAGCGAGAGAACTGCAGGACGTGTGCACGGTGGTCCTGAATCTGTTCCGCCAGATCGCGATCTACCTGGCACCCGTGCTGCCGGAGCTCGCGCGCAAGGCCGGCGAGCTGCTGCAGGAGAGCCTTTCGCGCTGGGATCTCGCCGCAACACCGCGCGTCGGCACCAAGGTCGCGAAGTTCGAGCACATGATGGGGCGCATCGAGGAGCCGAACGTCGCAAAGATCTTCGCCGCGAGCGCCGCCGAAGTACCGGGCCCTGTCGCGCCCGCAAAGACCGCCAGCGCCACGGGCGCGGACGCATTGGCGAAGGAACCGATCGCAGCCCAGATCACGATCGACGACTTCCAGAAGGTCGACCTGCGCGTCGCGCGCATCGTCGCCGCCGAGGCCGTGCCCGAAGCCAAGAAGTTGCTGCGGCTCACGCTGAACCTCGGTGGTACGGAGACGCGCAACGTCTTCGCGGGCATCAAGAGCGCCTACGAGCCGGCAGCGCTCGTCGGCCGACTCGTGGTCGTCGTAGCCAACCTGGCTCCACGCACGATGAAGTTCGGCGTCAGCGAAGGCATGGTCGTCGCGGCCGGAACCGACGGCGAGGTCTTCCTGGTCTCGCCCGATGCAGGGGCACGGCCGGGCCAACGCCTGCACTGAGCGCTCGACCGCCCAACAACAAAACGGGACACGGCCCTGGGCCGAGTCCCGTCCTGAGTCGTTGACCGGGAGGGGGGAGCCGTCGCGGTGGAGCAACGGCACCCCGGGGAAAGGGCTACTTCTTGCCCTTCTTCTTGGTGGCCTTCTTTGCCTTCTTCGCCTTCTTCTTCTTAGCCATTACGCTCTGTCCTTGTTAGGGTTTTGGTTAGGGAAGACCGGCCAGGGCAACACCGAAGTGCGCACCGAAACTCCGGCCACATATCAGGATCGGCACGTCGGGGCCCGCGATTCACCGGAACTCGCGTTGGAGGCTTGAGATACTGCGTCCGTGGCCGGTCGCATCATGACTGCGAATTGGTATCAGATGCAGCATCCATAATGGCTAAGCTCGCACAATCATGAGGCGCTACGCCGGCCCGGACCTGCCTGCAGGTTTTCTGATTTTCTTTGCAGGCTTGGTGCGAACGCGGGGCCGGAAACACCGCGATGGGCTGCACGCAGCCAGCGCTGGGCCGAGCTACGCGCGCTCGAACACACCGTCGAACAGTCAGTCGAACACTCAGTCGAACACTCAGTCGAACAACTTGTCGAGCGTCTTCTTCGCGTCCGTGCCGTAGCCGTCACCGAGGCCAGGATCCTGGTCGCCGCGGTCCAGCGCTTCGCGGTGGATGTCGGCGAGCTTCTTGGCGGTTTCCGTCGCGTAGAGCCGCACCATGCCGACCGTCGTGCGGTCGTCGAAGAGAATCGTCAGCAGCGTGCGATCTCCGACGAGCGACAGCTGGATGTTGTCGCGCTCACCTTGATGAAACATCGCGGTGAACTCTTCCTCGCCGAGCAGCCGCGCCATCTCCTTGGTTGCCGCGAACGAGCCAGCCACCAGCGCGGAGATCGTATCGATGTCGATGGTGCGGAGCTCTCCACGCTTCGTCACGAGGTGTCCCTCCTTGTCGATCAGCAGCGCACACTTGGCGCCCGACAGGCGGAGGAACTCGGCGAGCAACTTGTCGATCTTGTCGACGTCGTTCTTGTAGAACGTCAGCCGGTCGTGCCGGAGCTTGGCGTTCGCAGACATCGGTTTCTTGTCGGCCATGGCGGCTCATCCAGCTTGGTTGCCGAGGAAGAGGTAGGCGACACCTGCTGCGGCAACCAACAGCAGCACGGTCAGTGCAACCAGGACTCCGAAGCCGCCACCCTTGCGAGCTGCAGGCGGCGCGGTGACCGGCGTGGCGGCCACGCGCCTCGCGACCGGGGCGTGCCCCGGCCTGCCGGCCGGCGCCGGCCGACCGGCCGCAGCCACGGGTTTGCGCAGCAACGCGGGAGACGCCCCCCTCGCAGCCGCCGGTGCGGGTGCAGGCGCAGGCCGCCCGACGCCGGGCCGCGCCTGTGGTGGTGCCTTGCCCGCCGGAGCTGGAGCCGGTGCCGGCCGGCCCGCTGGTGCTGCTGCGGCTGGTGCCTTGGCGCCGACCGTCTTGCGCGGATTGCGCCCATCGATCTTGTCGATGCTCTCGAGCACCATCGCGGCGAGCGTCTTCAGCGTCGGGAAGACACCTTCGCCCGTGTAGGCGACGGCTTCGAAGGTCGGCACGCCGAACTTGTTGAGCCGCTTGTCGAGCTCCGCAACCGGCATCGCGTTCGGCAGGTCGCGCTTGTTGTATTGGATGACGTGCGGCAGCTCGCGGATGTCCTTGCCGTATTCGGTGAGGTTCTCGATCAGGTTCGCATAGGACTCGATGTTCTCGTCGATCTTCTCGGGGTCCGAGTCCGCGACGAAGATCACGCCGTCCACGCCCTGCAGCACGAGCTTGCGCGTCGCGTTGTAGTAGACCTGGCCGGGCACCGTGTAGAGCTGGAACTTCGTCCGCATGCCGGCCACGTTGCCCAGGTCGAGCGGCATGAAGTCGAAGAACAGCGTGCGGTCACCGTCGGTGGAGATCGAGGTCAGCTCACCCTTGTTCTCCTCCGGTGCCTTCTGGTGGACGATCTCCAGGTTGGTGGTCTTGCCACTCATCCCAGGGCCGTAGAAGACGACCTTGCAGTTGACTTCTTTGAGCGCGAAGTTGATCTGGACCATGGTTCAGCGGGTCGGTGCAGTTGATCGCTCGAGACTCCGTGTGAAGTCCCTCGGGCGACATCGGTTCATCGACTGGGCCCCCTGGAGCCCTTGAGCCTGCGTGCAAAAAGCCGGCGGCGTCGGGACCGGCTAGCCGAGGCGCGACGCGCGGCGGATGCGCAGCGCCGTCTCCTGGACTTCCTTGCTGGCCTGCGACACATCGGCGAACTGGTCGAACAGGACGACGAGGTAGGAGTCTTCGAGCGTCAGGAAGACGGCCTTGCCGTTGGTGGCGTGCAGCACGAACTGGGAACACGCACCGAGGCCGCCCTCGGCCAGCGTCCGCTTCGTCGTCATCATCAGGTAGGAGGTCAATCCGACCACCACCTCGCTGTTCAGCGTCTTGTCGAAGGACTGGGCGGCCACCATGCCATCGGTGGTCAGCACCGCAGCGCCCTTGACTCCGGGGAGCCGGTGCAGGTCGGCAACCGCGTCGTGGATCTTGTTCATTCGTGGCTCTCCCCGACCGAATGCAGAGCGCCCGCCACGAGCTCCTGCAGATCGGCCATCACTTGTTCGAGGTCGGTGCCGCGGTCGCACTGCGCCGCGGCGAGCACGTCGCCGTAGACACAGATGCAGACGTGGCCGAAGTCGCAGTCGACGACGGTCTTGCTCGCGTTGCCGATGTCGAGCCGCTTGGCGAACCGGTGGGCTGCCTTGGCCACCACACGAACGACGCGCAGGAACGGATCGCGCCCGTCGCGAATCGCGCCCTTGATGAGCGCTTTCGAGCCCCGGATGAAAGTCGCCTTGCGCACGCCCGTGATCTCCGACACCTGCGCGAGGCCGCCGCGCGCGCGGGTCATCGCCTCGTCGCCGTCCGGCTTCGGCGCGGCTGCGAGGGACGGATGCAGCAAGCACCCGTGCCTTTCCACGTCTGCGAGCAGCGCGTCGACGTCGGTCCCATAGTCGTCGAGCCCGGCCACGTGATGCAACAGAGCTTCGAGCTCGATGTCGTCGGGTGCGAGTTGTTTCACGGCTTCGAGATGTTCCTCGGCAGCGCGAACCGCGCCGATCCGGTAGAGCAGTTCGCCGAGCAAGCGACGGGCCTGTCCATCCTTGCGATTCATGGTGACCGCGCGTTGCAGACAGCGCACGGCCTCGTGCCCTTCGCGTGCCGCGAGATCGCGATAGAAGTTCATGAGCTGCGCTTGTCCCTGCACGACCCAGGAACCTGGATCGTCCGGGAAGCGAATACTCCATTCCTGACACGTGGCATGCAGAGCCGCCGTGTCACCGAGCTCGATGAACAACTGCGCGAGCTCGCGAAAGAGCTTGCCGCTCGGCGATCGCGTGAGCTTGGCACGCAGCGTCAACGCCTTCTTGCTGCGCAGCCCCCGACGCGCGCACTCGAGCAACTGGCGCAGTTCGGTGGACTTCGGGAACAGGGTCAACCCGTCCTCGCCCACGCGTTCGGCCTTGTCGTGCATCTCGAGGTTGATGTAGACCTGGCCCAGATCCACGAAGGTGGAAGGAGACGGATGCTCACGGGCCCGCTGTTCGAGCCGTCTCAGGTCCTTCCACACCTTCATCCGCTGGATCAGATGCATGTCGTCACCGAGCCGCTCCGCTAGCGGATCAAGATCACCTCGCCATCCGCAGTCGGCATGCCGACGACGAATTCGTCCATGCCCGGCGCTCCCGGCGTGAAGCCGCTGTCGGCATGCTCCCACTGCACGGTCATCGAGTCGATCAGGATCGACTGCAGCACGTCGTGCGCCGGCCTCGACTTGGCCTTCGTCCGCCGCAGCTGCACCAATGCCCGGTTGCCGCGCACGCGCAGGCCGCGCTGCGGTGTGCCGTTGAGGGGCAGTTCGCTCGAGATCGTGCCGGCCGTCCGATCGATCGCGACGAGCTGGTTGTCGGCACCGATCGCGAGCACGACCGTCTTGCCGAGGGCGATCTCGCCGTCGGTGAGCGTGCGGCCCAGCGGCAGCGTCCACACCACGCGCCCATCCGATTCCTCCACCGCACGGATGGTCCCGTCCGCACACCCGAAATACAGGACGCCGCCCTCGGCGAGCACGCGGGTCACGAGACCGGCAGAGCTCTTCAGCGTGTCCACGCGATTGCCATCGGAGGCATCGAAAACCAGCACGCGGCCTTCGAGCGTGCCGACGTAGATGAGCCGGCCCTTGATCGTGCACGGACCCGAAGGCGTGCTCCCGATCGGAGACGACCACGCCTGGCTGCCGCTCACCTGCTCCCAGCAATGCAGCATGTTCTCGCGGTCGATGATGGCGACGCGTCCCTGGTCGACCGTGAACTCGGTGCCGAAGCCAGCGGCTACGGTCAGCGGCCACTTGCCGCCTTCTTGCGAACGCTCGAGCGGTATGCACTCGATCGTGTTCTCGTTCGTGGTGAAGAACACTCGCGCGTTCTGGATGACCGGCACCGAATCGACCTGCCGGAGTCCGTCCAGATCGTGGAACTTCACGTCCCCCGTACCGTCGCTGCGAGCGAAGGCAAGTCGGCCGCCCCGGAGCCCTACGGCCAGCCAACCTTCGCCGATGCCGACGCCGGTCTGCGCCGGCGAGTCGAACGCGAGGCGGCGGGCGGCCATGATCTCGAGCGCGAACTCGATCTGTTCCTGTTTCCAGTCGAGAGCGACCTGCTGCGGTTGGAACCCTTCGCGCTCGGCCACGAGAGTCGCATTCTGCCCCGGGAAGCAGGACACGACGGCCGGCGTGATCACGGGTGTCTTCTCGCCGCCAACGGTCTGTTCGAGGACAACACCGTCCTTGAGCAGCCTCGCGCCCGCAGGCACGGTCGAGACGAGCACGGGGATCGCGACGCGTCGCGCACTCGCCGTTGCATCGAACTCGGCATGCAGGCGCAAAGCGATCACCCGCGCCTTCTGCCACTCACCACCGGCGATCAGCACATCGTACTCGGCCGTCAGCTGCTCGGCAGTGGCCAGGAACTCCATGAGCCGTTGGTGCGATCGCTCGACCTGCTGCTCGAGCGCCCACGCCGTGTCGCGCGGCATGCCGGCCTGCTTCACGAGCTCCACCACCTTGTTCAGCGCCTGCATCGCTTCCTCGGGATGCCCCGCGAGGAACTGCTCGCGATGCCGCGCCCACTCGCGCTTGTAGCCTTCGCGGACCTTGTTCAGCTCGGCATCGAGAGCGGCTCGTTCTGCCTGCTTCCTCGCTTCGTAGCGCTGCCGCGCCGCCTCGATCTTCTGCAGCTCGCCTTCGGCCGTTGCGACCGACGTCGTCAGCGGGAAGGTGCTCATGAACGTCTGATAGGCATTCGCGGCAGCTGCGTAGTCCTCGCGCGCGAGCTGCTCGCGCACGTCGATGGTCGCGAACTCGCTCTCGGCGTAGTCGTTGTAGAGCCAGTAGCCGAAGCCGGACCCCAGCAAGAGGACGAACAGCACGGCGAGCCCGCTCAGCGTTCGGCCGCGGCGCCTGGACCGCTCGTCGAACTCGTAGAGCTTGCGCACGCGATCGGCGATGTCGCCGCGCGTGCGATCCAACTGCAGGACCTTCTGCAGGTAGGCAACACCTTCGAGCGGCTTGCCCTGCCGGACGAGGTCTTCGGCGATGGACTCGTAGAGCTCCATCACGCGCTTCTGATCGCCGGCCTTCAGGTGCACGTTGACGAGCGCCTTCTTGAGATCCGGGTCCCTCGGATCGCACAGCAGCAAGTGCTCGAGCACGGTCCTCACGCGCCCGAGGTCCCCCAACTCGAGCAGCAGATCCACGAGTTCCTTGCCCTCGGCGATCGGGTCGAAGTCGGGCAGAGAGACCCTCGAAGCACCGAGAGTCAGATCGACGAGTCGCTCTCGCGCCTGCAGATCGGTCGGCACGAGGTTCCTGACCTCGAGCAGCCGCTTGGCCGCGCCCGCGCGATCGCCATGGTTCTTGCGATGCTCTGCCTCGCACTCGAGGTGGTAGATCGCGTTCTCGAACTGCTCGGCAGCCTGGTAGGCCTTCGCGGCCAGCGAATGGACTTCCGGGATGCCGATGCCCTGTGCGATCGCACGCTCGTACAGATTGATCGCGTCCTGCAGCCGGCCCTCACCGAGACACTCCTTGGCGAGCGGCAGCAGCTCGCTCGAGGCCAACGGTGCGATCGCTCCGGCCTCGAGCAGGTTGCTGATGACCTTGCAGACCTGGAAGGTCGACAGGCCCGTCATCTCGATGATCCGCGCGCAGTTTCGCCGCCCGTCCAACAGCTCGAAGATCGCGGGCCCATCGGGACCGAACTGGTTTGCATCGACCGACTCCGCCGTGGCGACGAACAGTTCCGTGACGTTCGGCACGCCCTGGCTGATGTAGGCCCACTCGTCGATGCGTCGAGCGGCCTCCATGATCACGCTGTCGCAGTTGAAGAAGAAACGCTCGTCGACCGCCCCGACATACCCTTCGAGACTCTTGGCGGCTTCGTGGAACTCGAACTTGGCGTCGCGGCAGAAGAAGAGCGAGTAGATGTCCTCCTCGATCTCGGTGCGATACTGCTCCTCGAGTTCGCTCGCTTCGAGATAGCCGCCGGCCAACAGGCTGTCCGTCAGCGGCCGCCCCTCGCGCGCGGCGTGATCGCGCACCTCGTCGACGGCGGCGGCACTCAGACGCCCCGTGCGCACGAGCCCCGCGACCACACGATCGAGTACGAGGTGCACGTTGTGGTGGACGGTCACTCCTCGTTGGTCGAAGTAGAGGACCTTCCACATCCTGGCGGACTGGATGCTCAAGAGACCGACCTTCCGATTGAGGGCCAGCATCTGGAACACCTGTGCCAGATCTACACTCGCAAGATCTCCTCGTAGTGCCATAGACGTGTGCGGTCCGAACGCGTTATCCGTCGCGTGGTCCTATCGACTGGCGGCAGAAGCACGTTGAGGCGATGACGGAAACCCAGGCATCACGGGAAGGTGCATGCCGACGAACCTGCACCGGCAAGCCACACCCCCACCGCGGTGAACCACGGTGCGATGCCGATCAACAGCCCGCGCTGTGGGTAGAAGGGCCACCGGGCGCCCCAGGCACCTTGCCGCCGCGGGGCCGGTGCCGTACTGTCCGCGCCATGTTGTTCGTGGCCCGATTCCTGCGAGCGTGCTTGGCACGACTGCATTCGCTCTGCGGGTGGATCGGATACCGGTTCGGCTTCCGCGCGGCAGCGCGCCGGCACTACGAACGCGTGCTCGTGCTGCGCGGCTGCGATTTCCCGGCCTACGTGCACTTGGGCCGGATCGCGTTCGACGTCGGCGACTACGCCGGGTGGCGACGCGAGTTCGAACACGCGCGGCGCGCCGATCCGCGGCGCTTCGAGAGACTGCGCCATCGGTTGGATTTGTTCGAGCCGCGCCTCGCGGGCACCGACTTCGACCGGCAGGGCACGTTTGCCACTTTCGACGACACGGGCGCGCGAGCCACGTGGCGTTCGCTGCGACCGTTCGGCGGCAACGGCGGCCATCGCGCCAACTCGACGCGGCCCGACCTCCCGGTCGAGCCCAGCCTCGACGCGTTGCTGCCGGGCTGCGATGCGCCCGCCGAAACGAGTTTCGACTCCCAGAACGGCGCCGTCAGCGAGAATTGCGACCGGGCCGCCGACGCGAACGCACACGACGATTGTGGGTCGACTGCCGAACGGCGGCGCTTCCGCGCCCTGGGTCCGATCGCCGCGAGCGACCTGAAGCGGCTCGATTTCGACGATCTGCTGCGGCGTCTGTCTAGTTGAACCGGCGCAACGCGGGGAAATAGCAAAGGCGAAACACGCACCCAGCCCCGCTGCGACGGTTCCGTTTGCAACCGCCCGAGAACGGCCTCGGTGGCTTCGGAACGGCGTAGACGCTAGATTCCCGCCGACTTCGCCGCCCATGCACGCCACCGCTCTCGAATCCGTTCACGTAGCTCTCGGCGCCCGCATGGTGCCGTTCGGCGGCTGGAACATGCCGGTCCAGTATCGCGGCATCCTCGACGAGGCCCGCACGGTGCGCACGAAAGCCGGGCTGTTCGATCTCGGCCACATGGGCCGCGTGCGCATCAAGGGCCCCCACGCCATCGAGTTCCTGCAGAAGCTGCAGACCAACGACGCCGCCGCGATCCCGCCCGGAAAGATCCGCTACTCGATGATCCTGAACGAGCAGGGGCTCACGCAGGACGACATCCTCGTGTACCGCAATCCGAAGAGCGACGGCTTCTTCCTGGTCGTGAACGCCGGCAACACGGCACGCGACCTCGAGATCATGCGCAAGACGAGCAAGGGCTTCGACGTCGTCGTCGAGGACTGCACGCGCACGCTCGGCATGATCGCGATCCAGGGCCCGCTGTCGCAACAGATCGCGCAGCGGTTCTGCGCGGGCGACCTCGCGTCACTCAAGTACTACGCCTGGATGGAGACCGTCGTGTGCGGCCTCCCGATGACGATCTCGCGCACCGGCTACACGGGCGAAGACGGCTTCGAGATCTACGCGCCCAAGGGAAGCGAGAAGAAAGTGTGGGATGCGTTCTTCACGGCGGGTCGCGCGGACGGCCTGACCGCGATCGGCCTCGGCGCGCGCGACACGCTGCGCCATGAAGCGGGCATGCCGCTCTACGGTCACGAGATCGACGAAACGACGAACCCGCTCGAAGCCGGCCTCGACTGGGCGGTCAAGATGAACCACGAGTTCACGGGCAAGCAGGCGTTGGAGCGCCTGGTCGCCGCGGGCGGGACGGGGCGCAAGCTCGTCGGGCTCACGAGCCCGAGCAAGCGTTGCCCGCGACAGGGTTATCCGATCGTGCGGGCCGGCGAGAAGGTTGGACAGGTCTGCTCGGGCAACATCTCGCCGACGTTGGACACCAACATCGCCACCGCATACGTTCGCACCGACGTGGCCACTCCCGGCACGGCCCTCGAGTTCCTCGTGCGCGACAAGGGCGAACCCTGCGTCGTCGTGCCGCTGCCGTTCTACAAACGCCAACGCTGAACCGCACGCCTCTCCCCCCACGTCAGCCTCCAGAGCCGCACTGAAGAGAAGAACATGCGTCCCACCGACTGCAAGTATCAGAAAACTCACGAGTGGTGCAAGATCCAGAATGGCATCGCGACCATCGGCATCACCGACTACGCGGTATCCCACCTCAGCGATCTCGTGTTCCTCGATCTGCCCGCGAAGGGCGCGTCCGTGAAGATCGGTGAGAGCTTCGGAGAGATCGAGTCGGTGAAGGCGGTCAGCAGCCTCTACTCGCCGGTCAACGGGGAAGTGATCGACAGCAACAAGGACCTGCCGGACAACCTCGAATGGTTGGCGCAGGAGCCGTTCGGCAAGGCGTGGATGATCCAGGTCAAGGTCACTGCCAAGTCACCAGACCTGCTCGAAGCAGCCGCCTACGAGGCCCACTGCAAGGCCGAAGGCTGACGGTGCGCCTCATCGTCCACGAGCCGTCCGAGGCCGCGTGGAACATGGCCGTGGACGAAGCGCTGTTGGTCGCCGGCATCGAGCCGACGTTGCGCCTCTACGGTTGGTCCCCGCATGCCGTCTCGCTCGGATACTTCCAGCGCATCGAGGAGTTTCGCGACCTGCCGCCCGACACGCCGGTCGTGCGGCGCCTCACGGGAGGTGGTGCGATCCACCATGGCGACGAGATCACGTTCTCGCTGACAGTCGACGCCGCGTCGCTGCCGCGCGACATCGGCGCCAGCTACCGGCTGCTGCACGATGCCGCCGTGGCCGCGCTGGCCGCTGCCGGTGTGCCGAGCCGGCGCCTGCACGGAGGCGCGACTACCAGCACGAGACCCACGGACCGCTGGTGCTTTGCCCAACCGGGGTGCTTCGACGTGGTCACCGACCGCGGCAAGCTGCTCGGATCCGCACAGCGGCGCATCCGCTTCCCGCGCGCGCGCGTGTTGCACCATGGCTCGATCGTGCTGAACCGGCCCGAACTCACGCCTTTTGTCGGTGCGACGGCCGACGCCACCGACTGTACAACGGCATTCGCGCAGAGACTCAGGGACCTGCTCGGCGCGCACATCAGCCGTGCGCTCGCGATGGACCTGCGACATGGTGCCCTGACCACTGCAGAACATGCGCTGGCAACGCAACTCTGCAGCGAGCGATACCGCGACCTCGCGTTCGTACAGCGCAGCTGAGGCATCGCGGCCGAGACTACGGGCCCAATGCTGTCAAGTCGGGCACGACGCGGCGACGAAATCTAGCGGTCACGCCACCGCGCCATGATCAGCACCAGCGCCGCACTCGAAGGGCTCGTCGATGGCACGGTCAGCATCCCGGCCATCCCGGCGGTGCTCACGGAGATCACCGCGATCTTCAACTCGCCGCACGGTTCGGCCAAGGATGCGGCCGCCGTCATCGCGAAGGACCAGGCGCTCGCCAACCGCGCGCTGCAGCTCGTCAACAGTTCGCTCTACGGCCTCAAGAACCCGATCTCGGACATCAATCTGGCCTGCTCGATGCTCGGCCTCGCGACCATCAACACGCTCGCCGTGCAGGCAACCGTGCTGCAGACCTTCGCGAACACGGTCGCCGTGGACGGGTTCGATGTGCAGTGGTTCTGGGACCACAGCTTCAAGACCGCCGTCGCTTGCCGCATGCTGGCCCAGCTCTCGCCTGCCGCCCACGGGCTCTCCAAAGAGGACGCCTACACGTGCGGGCTGATCCACGACATCGGCAAGCTGATCCTCATCGACTCGCACGCCATCCGGTTCGGCGAGGCACTGAGCCTGTCGAACAAGGCGCAGATGCCGCTGGCCAAGGCCGAGACCGAGGTGTTCGGGTTCAACCACGCGCACGTCGGCGGTCTGCTGGCCGGCCGTTGGAGGTTCGGCGCCGCGGTGCAGGCCGCGGTCACTTACCACCACAACCCGGCTGCCAACCCGGATGAGCGCGCACTCGGTTTCCTGCTCATGGCCGCCAACACGATTGCACACCAGGCGGCCGGCGCCACGAACGGCGGCTACCGCGGCGACACCTGCGACGACGAGGCCATGCAGGCCCTGGGTCTGACCGACGCTCAGCGCGCGGAGATCCTCGCCGCGACGATCCCGGCCTGCCGCGAGAGATGAGCGGGTAGCCTACCCCGCATGGCGCTCGACGAACTGCTGGCCCGCGAAGGCCTCGCTCCTCCTCTGCGCTTCTTGGTCCTCGCGATCACCGCGGTCTGGCGCGCGGACTGGGACACGCTGCAGGCCTGTGCCCGCGCCGCGGCCGCGCGTTCCTTCCCGCGTCAGGACCTCGAAGAGACCCTGCTGCAGTCGGTCCTATTCTGCGGATTCCCGCGCGCTGTCACGGCATTCGAACAGCTCGGAGAAGCCTGGCCCGCGGCAACGGCGCCGACCGGTGGCGGCCTGCCGCGAGCCGAGCAGGGTCCGGCCGGCCAGGTTCTGTTTGCGCGGATCTACGGACCGAACGAGGCTTCGGTCCGGGCGATGTTGAAGACCTTCCACGAGGATTTCCACGACTTCGTACTCGAAGCCGCCTACGGCCGGATTCTCACGCGACCGCACCTCGGGCCTCGCGTGCGCGAAGTGCTCGCGGTGGCGGTGCTCGCGGCCCAGGACCAGTTGCGCCAATTCGTCGCCCACGCGCGAGGCGCCCTGCACTTCGGCAGCAACCTCGCCGAGTTGCGGGAGACGCTTGTCTCGGTGTTCGGGGAGACGGCGCAGGTCGAAGGGTGGCTCGCGCGGCTCCGGCATTCCAGCGGCGACAGCGAAAGGTGAGGGATCAGTTGATCAACACCCTCGGCGCGGCCAAGATGTAAGGAAGACTCTCCACCTCGCCCCCGGAGGACCGAGCGACGTGCCCACTCCTCCTCGGTGGAGAGTCTTGTTGTGTCCGCGAGCCGAGGATCACACCGCGGCCGGGACACGTGAACTACCCATCGCACCGGGGCGAGTTTCACTTCGTGGCAAGAAAAAGGTCGCGAGGTGCGGTCCACGATGAGCCGGTCACGCGCGTTGTGGCTGCCTTGATCTCGCGCGACTGCACGAACTGGTCCGCGTGGCACGGCGCGCATCGCCACGAAGGCACGAGTCCTCTCGGCCCAAGCGTGTCACCGGGAAACGGACCGAGGACATGCGGCACGTCTGCTCCTCTGCGCGCAACGAGCACTGGCCGCGATTGCCGCGGCCGAACAAGCGGTCGCGAACATGCCGCCGACCACGGGATCACTCGAGTACTCGCGGCTGATCCAGGCCACCGAGGCCCACGGGCATCCAGCCAGCACCGCACGGTAGCATCTGCCCGCATGCTCGCTGCCCTGCGCACCTCGGCCCTCGTGTTGGCATCCGCCTGCACCGTCGAGCCACCGGCCGTGATGCAGAGCCAGACGCCGCCGACTTTCGACCTCGTGCTGCGTGGCGTCACGCTCGTCGATGGCGCAGCTCGCGTGCTCACGAACGGCAACCTCGGCATTCGCGACGGCAGGATCGCGGCCCTCGGCGAGTTCGCCGTGCCGAACGGCACACCGGTGCTCGAGCTCGCGGGGCTCTACGTGGCCCCCGGCTTCATCGACGTGCACACGCACGTGGACTCCGACATCGTGCGCGAACCGCTCTGTCAGAACTTCCTGCGCATGGGGGTCACGACGCTGATCACGGGCAACTGTGGCAGCTCGGTGCAGGACCTCGCCGCGCACTTCGCGCGCCTCGAGAAGGGTGGCATCGGGCTCAACTACGGCAGCCTGGTCGGCCACGGCACCGTGCGCACGGCGGTGATGGGCTCGCAGAACCGCGCCCCCGATGCGGCAGAACTGCAGCGCATGATGGACCTCGTCGAGATCGGCATGCGAGCGGGCGCCTTCGGCCTCTCGACGGGGCTCATCTACGTGCCGGGCACCTACGCGGAACGCGCGGAGATCTCGGCCCTCGCGACGATCGCGGGTCGCTACGGCGGGCTCTACGCGAGCCACATGCGCAACGAGGGCAACAGCGTGCTCGAGGCCATCGACGAAGCGCTCGCGATCGGCTCGGCAGCGTCGGTGCCCGTGCACATCAGCCACATCAAGTGCACGGGCAAGCCGAACCACGGTCGCTCGGCCGAAGTGCTCGCCGTGCTGCAGCAGGCCAGGGCCAGGGGCGTGCGCGTGACCGCCGACCAGTACGCCTACGACGCGAGCTCGACCGGACTCGACGTGCTGTTCCCCTCCGCCGAGCTCGACGTCGGCCGCGAGAAGTTCGCGGCGCGCCTGCGCGACGATCGCGAGTTTCGCGCGAAGATCCACACGGCGCTGCTGACCAAGATGGACGAGGTCGGCTTCGGCGACTTCGGCTATGCGCGGATCGCATCCGCGAAGGCCGACGCCGAGCTGAACGGTCTGCTGCTCTCCGAGGCAGCCCAGAAGCGCCTGCAGCGCAGCGACCGCGATGCGCAGGCCGACATGGCCATCGCGTTGTACGTGGCCTCCCCCACGTCCCGCGTCGGCATGGTCTACCACACGATGGCCGAACAGGACGTCGAGCGTTTCATGCGAGAGGATTGGATCGCGGTCGCGAGCGACGCCGGGATCCGGGCCGACGTCAGCGTCGAACGCCCGCATCCTCGCGGCTCCGGCAACAATCCGCGCGTGCTCGGCCACTACGTGAGGGAACGCGGCGTCACGGACCTGCCGACGGCGATCCACAAGATGACGTCGCTGCCGGCCGGGATCTTCGGTCTCGAGGACCGCGGCGAGCTGCGTGTCGGCGCGTTCGCCGACCTCGTCGTGTTCGACCCTGCGAAGGTCCTCGACCAAGCCACGTTCGCCGAGCCCCTGCGGCATCCCGAAGGCATCCGCATGGTGTTCGTCAACGGGGAGATCGCGGTGAACCAGGGCCTGTTGACCGGCGTGCGCGCCGGCAGGGTGTTGCGGCGCACGGCTGTGCGGAGCGGCGCGTGAAGACCGTCGTCGTGCTCGCCGCCGTGTTGGTCGACATGTTCCTCTGGGGCGCGCTCGCTCCGTGCGTCGTTGCCCAGGAGCAGGGCACGCCACCTCCCGTGCCGGAGGCAAAAGAGCTCATCGCCCGCCACACGAAGCTCGATGCCGAGCGGCGCTCGAACGTCGTGCGCAACATGGAGCGGCGCCTGCAGCGCGAGTCCGATGAAACCCTGCAGCGGATCCAGTCGGCGCAGCAGGGCAAGGCCGCGTATCCGGTGGCCAGCCAGCCCGTGTGGTTCGACGAGGGCATCTTCGCGACGGGCGCCGCCGCGCGCTCGCTCGTCGCCCAGGACAGCGAGACCCACCGCCGCATGACGCGCGGCATGCACCCGTTCGAGTTCCTGCCCAACCTCGTCGCGGGCGTCTACTACGATTGGCGGCAGGGCGTGGCGGTGCGGCGCCCCACCGACCTGACCGACGACGAGCGCTTCGCGAACTACGCGCACGGCTACACGCACGGTACCGACCACCTGGTGGCCCAGGTGCTGGCCGCGCTCGACAAGGACCCGATGCAACGACGCCTCGGCACCTACTTCGAGCACCTCTACGCCGACCGCAACGGCGCGGTCTTCGCGGGCGTGAGCCTGTTCGACGCGTGGCGCGCGGGCACCACGCTCGAGATGCCCGACACCGACGCTATCGCCTACGCGCAGCTCGTGCTCGGCACGCAGTCGTTCGTGGCCCCGTTGCCCGACAATAGGCGCCGCGACAGGCTCTACGACAAGATGAATGAAGGCTACACCTCGCACCGCGACTACCGCACGCTGCGTCTCGCGATCGCGGCTTCGTTCGTCGCTGCGACGCCGAGGATCGATGCCACCTACGAGCCGCTCGTCGCGCGCTGCCACTGGCTGTGGCAGAAGCACGATCTCGACCTCGCCAAAGTGCGCGACTACGTGCTGGGGACCGCCGACCGCGCGGAGTTCATGAAGCGCGTCGACGAAGCGATGAAGACCGAGGGCGACCTCGTCACGGCGCGGCGCACCGTGCTCACCGACATCGCGACGTTCCTGCGCGCGCTGGCCGACCGCGAGCTCCGCGCTGCGAACGGCTGACGGGCACGCCGGCGCGCTCCGCGTCACCGCCGCAGCCAACCGCGGCGGCGCAGCGAGCGCGCGAGCTTCTCAGCGAGCCGCCGCCAGGTCGTATGCCGCGCGTCCCGATCGAGACCGAGCGCTTTCAAGAAGCGCATCGTCTCGGCGCGCGTCGGCACCGTCTCGAGATGGGTCCGATGGCGCACCACGTAGCGCTGCATGCGCACGAGCATGTCGTCGCGATCGGCCTCGGCCAGCGGTTTGCGCAACGTCGCGCGATCGAGATCCACGAGCACCGCGCGCACCTTGTCGCCGCGTGGACTGCACAGCACGTTGTCGAGGTGCAGATCGGGATGCCGCAGCCCCGCCGCAAACGCGAGCTGCACGACCGTGCCGACCGCATCCGCCGCATATCGCCGCAGCGCCGGATGGGCGGCCAGGAACGCGGGCAGCCGCAGCGCATCCGGTAGCAGTTCCGTGCAGAGACGCAACCGCCAGAAGGCACGCCCTCGCCTCGCCACGGCCGCGATCGGCGTCACGACCGGCACGCCCTCGCGTCGCAACGCCGCGAGCAGTTCGAGCTCGGACCGCGCGCGGCCGGGCCGTGCGTATCGGTCGTGAAGCAGCGAACCGAGCGCGCCGCCGCGTCGATAGGGCCGCACGACGACCTGCCGTTCACCGAGCCGAAGCAGGCCGACGCCACCTCGACCCTTGGCGCCCGGCAGCGGCTCGAGCGCGGCCCAGAACGGGGCGAGGCCGAGCCCGGCGAAGTCTGGGTGCACCCAGCCGATTGCCCCGTGAGCACGCTGTTCGACGAACTCACCAGTGGAGGCCACCTCGCCATGATAAGGATCCATGCGCGGCCAGATACACGACGAGACTGGAAGTCGGAGCACGGATGCCGAATGCTCGTGGTCCGTGCGATGACAGCCATCCCGAGCAACGCCCTCGAGACACGCCTGCCCGGCGAACGACTGCTGCCGGCCGGCGGTCGTGTGCTGCTCGTGCGCCTCTCGGCGCTCGGCGACGTGTTGTTCGCGCTCGAGACCGTCTCAGCACTGCGCCGCGAACGGCCCGACGTGCACGTCGACTTCCTCGTCGAGGATCGATTCCAGTCCCTGCTCGCGGGCCACCCCCAGATCGACCGCGTGCTGGTCTACCCGCGCAAGAGCTGGCTCGCGATCCCACGCAGCGTGCTCGCGATGCGGCGCCGGCGCTACGACGTCGTGCTCGACGTGCACGGCATCCTGAAGAGTGCGCTGCACGTGATCCTGGCGCGCGGCAAGACCAAGGTCGGCGCCGCGGCCCCCGCCTCGCGCGAGGGTGCCGCGCGCGCCTACGGTCTCGTGGTGCCGATGCCCACGCCGGTCCCTCACCGCGCCGACATCGGTCACCATCTGCTGCGCGCGATCGGCCTCTCGGGACAGCCCACGCCACCCGTGCTCGCCACGCCGCCGGCGCCGCCAGACCTGCTCGCGGGTCTTCCTGCACCTCGTGTGCTGCTGCACCCCGGCACCTCGGCGTTCGCGGTGTTCAAGCGCTGGCCCGGCGAACGCTTCGCCGGACTCGCGCGCGCGCTGCGCGATCGCGGCCTCAGCGTGCTCGTCGGCTTCGGCCCCGGCGAACGCGCGCTAGCCGAACCGTTGCTGGCCCGGGCACCGGGCAGCCGCGGGGTCGACGGCACAGCACTCGGGCTGCTCGGACTGGCGGGAGTCATGCGCGAGTGTGCGGTCGTCGTCGCTGCAGACACCGGCCCACTGCATCTCGCGGCCGCGGTCTCCGTGCCATGTGTCGCCCTGTTCGGACCGAAGGACCCGGCCCGCTACGGGCCGCGTTCGCATGGCGACGTGCGCCACGAGATTCTCTACCACGACGTGCCATGCCGGCCGTGCCGTCGCCGGACCTGCGTCAGTCCACAATGTGTGCTCGGCATCGGCAACGACGACGTGCTGGCCGCCGTGTTGCGCCAGCTGGCCGCGCAGGGGTCGTCATGACTGTGGTGCCGACGACGGTGATCCGCCATCACAAGGAGAAGCTCAGCAAGTGCTCGCTGCGGTTCCTGCACGATCGAGCCGAAATGACGTTCCTGAAGCACCGGCCCGGCTTCCGTTTCGACGCGACGGGCTTCGTGCTGCTCGCGATCGACGCGGCGCCGCTGTCGGCTGCGGACGCGGGTCATGCGCTGCTGCTGCTCGACTCGACCTGGCGCTGGTTGCCGCGACTCATGGCCTGCATCGGCGGCGAGCCGATCCGGCGTTCGATCCCGAGCCAGATCCGCACGGTGTATCCGCGCACGAGCAGGGTCTTCGAGGATCCGCCGGAAGGGCTCGCTTCGATCGAAGCGCTCTACGTCGCACGCCGCATCCTCGGCGACGACGACGAGAGCCTGCTCGACGGCTACCACTGGAAGCAGGCGTTTCTCGCGAACCTCGCGGCGAGCGAAGTCCGCTGACGGCCTCACGGCCGCGCGAGCGCCATCGCGAGTTTCTCGGGCGACGGCTCGACACCCGGTTCCGCGGTCGCGATCCAGACGAACACGGCGCGCGCGTCGCCGAGACGTGTTCCATCGACCGTGACGCGCAGCGGCGTCACAACCTGCGCCTGGAACGTGTCGCCCGGCGTGTGGTGCACGAAGTGCAGGTCGACAAAGACAGCACCAGCCGGTCTCTCGACGAGGCACAGATCGAACGAGTGGCCGCCCGTCGGCGCCACGAGCTCGACCTCGAGCCCGCGGTCGCCGAGGTGCCTGGCGTGCACCGCGGGGCCGGACCAATCCGGGACCCAGATCGCTGGGGCGGGCCCCGCGCAGGCCCCGAGCAGAATCGCCAGCAACAGCGCGGCCCGGATCACAACAGTCTCCGGATCACTGGCCGGGATCCGGGTTGCGGCCCGACCGACATCATGGTGGCGAGGTCCTCCATCGCGAAGTCGCGGCCCGAGAGGTTGTCGCCCGCACCGATCACGACCGCCTGCGGCGCGTCGAGACTCGGCCACGCACCGAACAGCTCACCAGGATCACCGATGAAGCCGTCGTTGTCGCGATCCGTCCCGGCCACGAGCAGGTAGGTGCCCGGCGTGATCGAGCCCATCGCGAACTGGAAGCTGCTGCCGGCCGTCGTCTGGACCTGGAACCGCGCCTCGAGCGTCTCCGGGTCGACGAGCACGATGAACACCGTGTCGTTCGATGCCGGCGACGCGCCGACCTGCAGCCGAAAGTCGATCTCGACCGAGACCGGCGTCGCCCCGTCGAGATAGTTGAGCGTCAGCCGCGTCTGATAGACGCCGTTCTGGAGCCCCGTGCGGTCGACGGTCACGTCGAGGCGGTCTTCGGCGATGCCGTTGCTCGGCGTCGCATCGACGAGCGTGCCATCGAACCACGGCGCCGCAGGCTGGAACGCGAAGCTGTCGAACACGAGGTTGCCGGTGCCGCGGTTCTCGAGCGCCAACGAGAGCTGCGTGAGGTTGCTGCCGAAGTCGACCGCGGCAGGCGTCGCGACGAGGATCGGGTTCGTGACGGCGCCGCCACCAGCCGCCTGCACGGCCGCGAGCGCATCGACGAGCCGGCCGTTGTTCGGCAGCCCGGCGACGGGCACTGCACTGTTGATCAGGATCGTGCGGATCTGGCCCGCGGTCAGCGACGGATTGCGCGCCTTGACGAGAGCCGCGACGCCGGCCACGTGCGGGCTCGCCATCGACGTGCCGTTCTCGAACGCGAAGAACAGCTGCCCTTGGTCGTTCGCCATGCACGAGAGCACGCCGTCGGGAAACGAGTCGCCATTGCGATCGGCGGTCATGTCGCCGCCCGGCGCCCAGATGTCGACCGTCGGGCTGAAGTTCGAGTATGGCGCGCGCGCGCGCACCAGGTCGACCGCACCGACCGAGAGGACCGAGTCGAACCCACCCGGAGAGTTGAACGCGGCCGAGTTGTCGTTGCCCGCGGCCGCGACGATCAGCACGCCGGCGTTCGCCGCGGTGTTGCACGCCTGCTCGAGCACGGTGCTCCCGCCGGGACCACCGAGGCTCATGTTGATCACGTCGGCGCGCTGCGCGGGCAGCTGGCCGCTCGCATTCGTGAGACGCGCTGCATAGAGGATGCCGTTCGCGATGTCGTCGATGCTGCCGCCGCCGCGGCCGAGCACGCGCACGATCATGAGCTTGCAGTTCCAGTCGACGCCCGCGACACCCGCGCCGTTGTTGCCGTTCGCTCCGATCGTGCCCGCGACGTGCGTGCCGTGGAAGCTGCTGCCCTGCGGCGTCAACAGGTCGCCGTTGTCCTCGGGATTCGGGTCACGGCCGTCGCCGTCGCGCGCCGTCGCCGGATTGCTGATCATGTCGAACCCGTCGCTCGTGAGACGACCAGTGAACTCGGGGTGCGCGGACACGATGCCCGTGTCGAGCACGGCGACGATCACGTTCGCCGAACCCTGCGTCAGGTCCCACGCCTGCTCGAGGTTGATCTGCGGGTAGTGCCACTGCTTGTCGTAGAACGTGTCGTTCGGCTGGACCGTCGCCTGTAGCATGTAGTTGGGGCTCGCACACCGCACGCCGTGCATCTTGCACATCTGCTCGGCCGCGCAGCAGGTCGCGAACTCGGCGCTCTGTGCGAGTGCTGCACCGTGCACGACGCTTTCGCGGCCGACCGCTGCGCGCGCGCGGAAGACGGCGACGGGTCCACCCGAACGCACGAGCTCGAAGTCGTCGCTGGCGAGGTCCTGGGCGGCAGCACCGGGCTCGAGCCAGGCGACGACCTCGCCTGGCTCCATGGGGTCCATCACGGGGAACGTGGAGCCGAACGAGCCGGGTGCCAGTGCGGGCAGGCGCACCTGGCCCGAGATGCTGGCAGTCGCGGTCCCACCGCCGCCGCCACCACCACCGCCGCATGCAACCGCGAGCAGACCGACCCAGGAGAACAGCCAAGAACGACGCAAGAACGAGTGCTTCATGGAAGGGTGGCGACAGAACGGAGTGGTCTCGCCGGCGTGGCACTTTCGTCGTCAGCGCGCACGCCTCGGCGACGAGTGGCACGCCCGCCAGGAATCGAACCTGGGACCACCGCTTTAGAAAAGCGGTGCTCTATCCAACTGAGCTACGGGCGCTTGCTGCGGCCACGATAACGCTGGCCATCGGGGAAGGCACGCGAACGCACAGCCACGGTGAACACGTCGGGGCGGAAACATCAGCTCGCGGCTCGATGAGGAGCCCTGGCCAGTCGGGTGTCGTCCGATGGCGAATGCAGGTGACGCGTCGGCGCCCCCGGCGCGTCGGGATACGAGTGTTCTGGTCGTGTCGCGCCAGCTCCGCGGCTGACGAACGTCTCCACGATCGTCCTGGAGCACGCCGCCACACGACCCAGTCGTCATCGCCCTCCTTTCCGTGCAACTCCGAGTCCCGATGCGTCTCCTCCTTCACAGCGGCGGCATCGATAACCCCCACGGCGCTGGTCGAACGGCAAACTGCCTGCCTGCATGGAGGAGCGGGGCTGCATCCAGCTGAGCACGGCGCTGCCCGCGGCCACGGTTGCACTCGCCGGCACTGAAGGCTCGCTGAGGCGCAACCACTGAAGCCGCCGAAGCGGAAACAGCAAGCTCGCCATTCCCATCGCAGAGGGCGTTCGCTATCCTGCTCGCCCCCAATGCTCGAGGTCGCACCCGCCGGAAGTCCCCAACGACTCTGGTCCGGCGCCTGGGTGCTGGAGACCTGATGCCGGCCAGCCTGTTTCGATCGTCGCGGCGGTTGCCGCACACCGAGGCTGGCTCCTTTCCGAAATGACTGCCAACGAATTCGCTTTGCTCGGACTGTCCGAGCCCATCCTGCGCGCGCTCGCGGCTCGCGACTATTCGACTCCCACGCCGATCCAGACCCGCGCCATTCCGCACCTGCTGGAAGACCGCGATCTGCTCGGCATCGCCCAGACCGGCACCGGCAAGACCGCAGCGTTCGCGCTGCCGATGCTGCAGCGCCTTGCGGAACGCAACGTGCGTCCGATGCCGCGCATGCCGCGCTCCCTCGTGCTCGTGCCGACGCGCGAGCTCGCGACGCAGGTCGCCGACTCGTTCGAAGCCTACGGCCGCTACCTCGGCCTGCGCGTCGCCGTGATCTTCGGCGGCGTCGGCCAGAATCCCCAGGTCCAGATCCTGCGTTCCGGTATCGACGTCCTCGTCGCGACGCCCGGGCGTCTGCTCGACCTGATGCAGCAGCGTCACTGCGATCTGTCCGAGGTCGAGACCCTCGTGCTCGACGAAGCCGACCGCATGCTCGACATGGGCTTCCTGCCCGACGTGCGGCGCATCCTGTCGACGCTGCCGCGCGACCGGCAATCGCTGTTGTTCTCGGCGACGATGCCGCCCGACATCACGGCGCTAGCGAACAACTTCCTGCGCGACCCGCTGCGCGTCGAGGTGTCGCCGCCGACCAAGACCGCGGACCTCGTCACGCAGAGCATCTGGTTCGTCGCCAAGGTGCAGAAACGCGACCTGCTCGCCGAACTGCTCGGCGATCCGGCTTTCGAGCGCACGTTGGTCTTCACGCGCACGAAGCACGGCGCGGACAAGGTCGTGAAGCACCTGCGCAGCGTGCGCATCCCGGCCCACGCGATCCACGGCAACAAGTCCCAGAGCGCGCGCGAACGTGCGCTCGACGACTTCCGTTCGGGTCGCGCGCATGTGCTGGTCGCCACCGACATCGCCGCACGCGGCATCGACGTGCCAGACATCACGCACGTGATCAACTTCGACCTGCCGAACATTCCGGAGAGCTACGTGCACCGCATCGGGCGCACGGCGCGCGCAGGACGCAGCGGCATCGCGATCTCGTTCTGCGACCACGAGGAGCGCGAGTATCTGCGCGACATCGAGAAACTCATCAAGCAACGCATCGCAGTCGCGGGTGAGTGGAACCAAGGCGCCAGAAAGCCAGCGCCTGCTGATCCCGCGCGCCGAGTGCGCCACCCGGAGTCCGCGAGCACGCGCCGCGAGCTCCCGCGGCCCGCGAAGCGGAACCGACCCGAGCCACGCGAGGCACGCGGCCCCTACGTTCCCCAACCGCCGAAACCACCCGCGCAGGAAGGGCGTCGTGGACACGGGCCGGCGCGCCACGGGCGTCCGCACGGCGGTCACAAACATCGCCCCGCGACGCCGAACTACGTCGATCCCGAGCAGCGCCGCAAACCGCAGCAGCCGCACCTCGACGAGCGCGATGAGCGCACGGCAAAGCAGCCGCATTGGATCCAGCAGCCGGGGCCGCGCCGTTCGAAGCACTCACACCGGCGCTGATCGGGCCTCGCGATCGCGAGACGATCGACCGAGACATGGTTGGCAGCGGGCGAAGCGCGCGCTTCACTGCCGCGCGTGCCATCCCTGCTGCCGTTGACCGTCGTGCTCGGAACACTCGCCGCCGCGACGCTGCTGGCACCACGGCTGCGCCTGCCGCAACCGCTGGCGCTGGCACTCGCCGGCATCGGGCTGTCGTTCCTGCCCGCGGCAGGCGACCTGCACGTCGACCCGCACCTGATCCTCGTCGGCTTCCTGCCGCCGCTGCTGTACGCGGACGCGTGGCAGACGTCGTGGCGCGACTTCCGCCGCTGGCTGCGGCCGATCCTGATGCTCGCGGTCGGGCTCGTCGCGGCGACGATCGTTACCGTCGGCGTCGTCGCGAAGTGGTTCCTGCCGGAGCTGCCGTGGGCCGTGTGCTTCCTGCTCGGCGCCGTCGTGTCGCCGACCGACACCGTCGCCGTGCAGGCGGTCATCGAGAAGCTGCGCGTGCCGCGGCGCATCACGGCGATCGTCGGAGGCGAGAGCCTCGTCAACGACGCGACGGGCCTCGTCGGCGTGCAGATCGGCGTCGTCGTCGTGCTGCGCGGGCTCGTCGACGCGGGCACCGTTGCGCTCGAGTTCGCGTGGGTCGCCGGCATCGGCATCCTGACGGGCGTCGCGGTCGGCGTGCTGTTCACGCTCGTCAACCGTGTCGTGCGCGAGGGCACCGTGCTGTTCACGCTGTCGCTGTTGTCGCCGTATTTCGCGTTCGCGATCGCCGCTTCGCTCGACGCGTCGGGCGTGCTCGCCGTCGTGATTGCCGGTGCGCTCGTCGCGTGGCGCGTGCACCTGATCCCGCCGATCTCGCGGCTCCGGCTGCGTGCGTCTTGGGCGGAGATGACGTTCCTGCTGAACGGCCTGTGCTTCCTGTATGTCGGCCTGCAGGCACCGGCGTTGCTGCGTGCGGCCGCAGAGCACGGGCACGCGCTCGTCGTCGCGGGCCTCGCGGTCAGCGCCGCCGTCGTCGCGACGCGCGTGGCGTTCTGCTGGCCGTCCTCGTATCTGCTGCTGTGGTTGTCACCGCGGCTTCGCGCGCGCGAAGGCGGCTACGCGACGCCGGGCGGCGTGATGCTCGTGTCGTGGTGCGGCGTGCGCGGCGCCGTGTCGCTCGCGGCGGCACTCGCGCTGCCGGCGACGACGAGCGAAGGCCAACCGTTCCCCGGTCGCGAACAGGTCGTCGTGTGCACCGTCGTCGTGATCCTCGCCACGCTGTTCGTGCAGGGCGGCACGCTGCTGCCGCTCGTGCGGCTGCTCGGCCTGCGCGACGACGGCACGACGGAGACGGAGATGCGGCGCGCCCGCGAACGGCTGCTGCAGTCCGGCATCGAGCGCCTCGACCAGTTCTGCAGCGAGCAGAGCTGCCCGGTCGCCGTGCACCGCTTCCGCGACGCGATGGCGGACGAGCTCGCGTCGCTGCGAGCCGACGACGCAGCGGAGCGCGCGCGTGCGCGGCAGCGGCTTGCGGTCTCGCGCGAGGTCCGTGCGGCCGTCGTGCAAGCGCAGGACGCGGAGCTGCTGGCCCTGCGCGACTCGGGCGCGATCGACGACCACGCCTACAACAACCTGCTGGCCGAGCTCGATATTGCCACTGCCGATCGGGCCGCGACCGACGACGCGGCGGCCGCCGTCTAGCCTGCCGCTACGGCTCCGCGTCGAGATCGTCGCCGTCCACCTCGGCTGCTGCGGGACCGGCAGGCGGCTGCGTACGGTAACGGTCGTGGATCCACAGGTATTGCTCGGGCGCACGCCGCACGAGTTGCTCGATCGTCTGGTTCACGCGCACGACCGCCGCATGGAGGTCCTTCTGCTTGTCGCCCGTGCGTTCCAACACGAAGGGCTCTGCCGAGGCCATCTCGAAGCGAAAGCCGCGGCCACGCCGAAGCGCCACGGCGACGACGATCCGATAACCGCGGCGCAGCGCGAGCGTGACCGCACCGCGCTCGCAGCTCGCGATCTCGCCGAAGAACGGCGCGAACACGCCCCGCAAGCGCTGGTTCTGGTCGACGACCATCAGGCCCACGTGACCGTCCTCGAGCGCCTTGGCGAGGTCGCGGATGCCGCCGCGGCGCGGATGGATCGTGAGGCCGCCGCGACTGCGGTTTCTGACGATCCAGCGTTCGAGCAGCGGATTCCGCGCGATACGACCCATGCCGTGGGCTTTGCCGACCAACTGCGCGACGCCGACCGCGCCGACCTCCCAGTTGCCGAGGTGCGCGCTGAGCCCGACCCACGGTCGTGCGATCGAGAAGTGCTGCCTGGCCTGCCCGTAATCGATCACGGTCTCGAGCCGCCCGCCGCGCGCGAGCAGGCGCGTGAGCCGCGCCATGTCGAGCGGCACCTTGAAGAGGTTGCCCGTCGCGCGCGAGCCGATGCGCAACAGCTCGCGTTCGGAGAGTTGCGGGAAGGCGTTGTGCAGCATTCGCAGCGCGTAGCCGCGGCGACGCCGGTCGCAGCGGAAGAACAGGCGGCCGAGCCAGTCGGCGAGCGTGTAGCCGAGCCATTGCGGCACGCGCGCCGCGGTCCCGATCGCGGCGCGGGCCATCCAGTAGACGAGATGGTCGGAGATGCGCACCTTCACAGCAGGAACTCGCTGGCTCGGGGTGGTGCGTCCAGAAAGCGCAGGTCGATCCGCAGCACGTGACGCGGCACGGAGAACGCGATCATGCGCGCATCGTCCTTCTCGGTCGTGACGAGCACTGCGGCGGCTGCCGCGGCGGCTTTCCCGGCTGCAGTGACTTCGGCCTCCGTGAAACGATGGTGGTCGCGAAAGCGGAGCTCGCGCACGACTTCGGCGCCGAGCCGTTCGGCCGTCGCGCGGAACTCCTGCGGCCGCGCAATCGCGGCGAGCAGCACACAACGCCGGCCGCGCAGCTCGGACAACGGCAGCACGGCGCCGTCGGGCTGGCGCACGAGGTCGCTCGGCGCGTGCTCGCAGGCGTGCACGGCGACCTGCTTGCGCGCGATCGCCGCGATCTGCGCGACGCGAGCCGCGAGCTGTTCTCGCTCGAGGCCGCCCGCGCGCGTCAGCAGCACGAGCCCGGCGCGCCCGAGACCCGAACGGAACTCCCTGAGGTCGCCGGCCGGCAGACAGGAGCCGTTGTGAAACGGCCGTCGAGCGTCGAGACAGACGACGTCGAGATCGCGGTGCAGGGTCCGGTGCTGCATGCCATCGTCGAGCACGATGTAGTCGGCGCCGCTCTGCACGAGCCGCCGGCCGGCCGCGACGCGGTCGGGATCCTGTGCCTGCAGCAGCCACGGCAGCCGCCGCTGCAACATCGTGCCCTCGTCGTTGAGCTGCGTGCCGGGCGCGCGGCCGTAACCACGCGCGAGCACACCGGGCTTGCGACCAGCGGCGCGGGCCAGGTTGCACAGGAACGCGACGGCCGGCGTCTTGCCGGTTCCGCCCACAGTCAGGTTGCCGATCGAGACCACGGGCACCGGTAGCCGGTGTACGGCGCGCAGACCGGTGTCGAAGGTCCAGTTCCGAACCGCCGCGATCGCGCCGTAGAGCAGCCCGAGCGGCCACAGCGCCTGCCGCAGCGGGTGGCCGACGCCGGCCGCCATCACTTCGCCGCGAGGGCAGCGATCTCGTCGGCAGTCGTCGCCGCCGTCGTCTCGACGCCCTCGATGCCTTTGGCCAGCGCGATGCGCTTCACCATGTTCACGAGCGTCGGCTTCGGGCCGCACTCGACGAAGTGGCGCACGCCGGCCGCGAACATGCCTTCGATCGTCTGCTGCCAGAGCACCGCACCCGCGAACTGGCGCTGCAGCGCCGACCGCGCGGCAGCGGCCGTCGTCACGGGCTTGCCATCGACGTTGCACCAGACCGGGAACGCGGGGTCGCGCATCGAGGTCGCGCCGAGCACCTTGGCGAAGGCGACGCCGGCCTCCTTCAGCAGCGAACAGTGGAACGGCACGCTGACGTTGAGCTTCAGCGCGCGTTTCGGCGGCGCGAGAGTCACGATCTGGTCCATCGCGGCGATGGCACCCGACACGACGATCTGCTCGGGCTCGTTGATGTTCGCGATCTCGCAGAGCCCGGCATCCACGCGCGCCACGAGCGCCTCGACCTCGTCGAGTCCCATCTTGCGCACCGCGACCATGCCACCCGTGCCGACGGGCACGGCGTTCTGCATGCGCGTCGCGCGCTGCCGCACGAGGCGCACGGCATCCTCGAATCCGAACGTGCCCGCCGCGACGTGGGCCGCGTATTCACCGAGGCTGTGTCCCGCGGCGAGATCGGGCCGCTGGCCGAGCGCGCGGAAGGCCGCGATCGCGACGGCCAGCGTGGCCGGCTGCGTGTTCTCGGTCAGCGCGAGCTTGTCGTCGGGCCCGTGGAAACACAGCGCGGCGAGGTTCTCGCCGAGCGCCTTGTCGGCCTGCGCGAACGTCTCGCGAGCGATTGGAAACCGCTCGACGAGGTCCTTGCCCATCCCGGCAAACTGCGAACCCTGACCGGTGAACAGGAATGCGCGCTTCATGGAGCGACAGCATTCCGCCTCGGCCCCTCACCGATCAAGCGGTCATCGCGGAATCGCGACGCGGCTGCGCAGTCCGGTCACTAGTCGCGGCGCGAGGTGCGGCGGGTCGGCTCCGCGGCCTCGGGTTCCGCGGGCTTGGGAGTCGCTTCGACCCCGAAGTGCGCACAGGCCTTCTGCCACTCGGCGAACTTCTCGACGAACCGCATCTCGGACTCGGAGGGCGTCGCACCGATCACGACCTTGCGCCGCATGATCTCGTCGCGCTTTGTTGCGTTCCAACCCGCAGTCGGTGGATACGCCTGCACGAGCTGGAACCAGGCGCGAGTCTGCTCCTGCTCGGAATTGGGCGCTGCGTCCTTGCCGGCTGTGTCGCCCTTGCCTTCCTTGTCCTTCGCGTCCTTGTCCTTCGACTCCTTGTCCTTCGCGTCCTTTCCTTGCTCGCCGGTGCGGGGCTCGACTGCCGGAGCCGCGGGTGCCGCGGCGGCACCGGCACGGGACGCCTCTTCGCGTTGCAGCTCGCGTTCGATCTCCTCGAGGTCCTCCTGCGACAACCGCTGCAGCACCTCGTACTCGGCGAACTGCGAGAACGGGATGAACACGTAGTTCCGCACGCCCGTCGTGTACCAGAGTCGGATGCCGGCGCCTTGCTCCTTGGCCTGGGCGTCGACGAACCGCAGGCCGTCGACGCGTTCGACGAGCTTTCCGTCCTTGACCACTCCTCGCAGTGTGTTGTCGTTCTTGAGACGCACCGCAACGCGCACGTGGCTCTGCAGCGGGCGGCCAGTGTCCATGTGCTCGCGCATCAACTGGGCCTTCTCCTCCGTCACCTTGGCCGGGTTGGTTGGCTTCGGTGGATCCTGCGGAACCGGCGGTGTCTGCGCCTGCGCGAGCAACCAAGCAGTAGATGCCGCAAACGCGGCCGTGACGTGGAGCCACTTCATGCCTTTCCTATCGGCTCTTCGGGCACGCCGACTTCTGATCGGTCCCGGGCCGGGACCAGAGCGGCATAGCGGCGGCGGCAACGCGGATTGAGCAGAGTCCCGGCAAGCAGTCTCGGCCCAGGACGCTAGTGCTGGGACTGCTGTCGAGATCGCGGTGCCACGGGCCCTTCTGCCCCGACGACCGGGCCACGACGCGCACCCAGCAGGAGGCACGAGAACTCGACGTCTGCGCTCGGGTGGCGCGCCGTGATCAGCAGCACGCCACCGCACAACGCGAACGGCGGCGCCGTCGTCGCGACGAGCAGGTCGGCGTGCAGGGCAGGCACGTCGTTGATCACGAGGGTCATCGGCACGCAAGAGACATCGCCCGTGTCGCAGTCGAGCGGCGACGGCGCCTCGGTCGCGGCGTGAAAACGCGGCCGCAGAACGACGCGCGCGCCGAGATTGCTCACGACCGACCAGAACGAAGGCCGCTCCACGACTTCCCACAACAGCGGCGCGAGCACGGCGTCTTCCTGCACGACTTGCAACAACGCAATCGTGCACACCGTCGCATCGGCGAGTGGACGCACGTCCATGCTCTCGTAGAAGGCCGCGCCGCGCGCTGCATCGGGCCGTTCGGCGAGACGTCGCTGCACGAGCGCGCAAGCCTTCGAGAACCCGCGATCGAGCAGATCGCGCGGCAGCAGCGGTTCGGAACGGCCGAGGGACCGCCCTGCTTCGTCGGTGACCGTGGCCACGACGCGGCAGCGACGGGACCGGAACTCCCGCGGCTCGCCATTGATGCGGATCGACCACTCGAGCGGCGGCAGGAGTCCGCCGGCGGCGACCTCGTCGCCTTCGCGCGCGATCGCGAGTGGTTCCGCGACCCGCAGGTGCAGCATCCAGTGCCGTGCCTGCGCGCCGCTTCGCAGGCGAAGGCCATAGAGCACCTCGTCACCCGCGCGCCACGCGGTGTCGCTCGCGAGCGCATCGAAACCCTGCAGCAGTTCCTTGGCGCCCGGAAACGAGTCCCCCGACAGGTGCTCGGGCACGCCGGCGAGGCGCACTTCGGGCGCGCTCGCGGTGCAGCACGAGAGCACGAGAGCGCAGCAGATCGCAAGCGATCGCGTCACCTGCCGCCCCCACCGGCCGCTTGCTTCTTCTCTTCCTTCGGCCCGTCCTTCTTCTGCTCGTTCTTTTGGGCCTTTTGGGTCGCCTCGAGGCGTTTCATGCGCTCCTTGTGCAGCTCCGGCTCCACGCGGTGGAACACGAACTGCACCTCCGTGTCGTGAGGCGGCATCTTGCTCGTGAACCACCAATTCTGCTGATCGCGCGCGTCCTTGTGCACCATCGTGGCGAGGTGGTTGTCCGGCGACATGTAGCACGTGCTGACGAGGTTGCCCTCCATGTCGGCGACGTAGACCTCGGGCTCGTTCTTGTAGATGCGCGCCATGCGGCCACCGAGGTAGACCCACGAACAGTCGACCACGGCTTCCTGCGTGCTGAGGTCCATGATGAGGTCCTCGATGCAATACTGCTCCTGCTTGCCCTCGGGCGTCTTCCAGCGCACGGTCATCCAGAGCGGCATGCCCTTCGGCGGCGTGATGATGAGCGGGTCCGCGCCCTTCTCGATCTCCTCGAGCGTCGGCGGCGGCTGCTTCTCGACCGCGGTCGCATTCTGGCCCGGCTGCAGGCCCAACATCAGCAGCGCCGCGTTGAGCACGCTGGGCTTGCTGCGCGTCACGAAGATCGCCTCGTGCTTCTTGCCGCGCCGGTGGATCAGCAAGTACTCGATCTCGTTCTGCGGCTCGTTCGCGGTCGCGGTGATGGTGACCGTCTGCGCCTTGCCGTCGAGCTCGATGCCCTCCTTCTTGAACTGCGCGAGCACCTCGTCGAGCACCTGCTTCGGATCGGCGGGTTGTGGCGTTTCCTGGCCCGTGGCCTTGAGCACGAGCGCGAGACAGGACAGCACGAAGACAGCTCTCATCGAACGACTTCCTTTGGCTTTTGTGGAGTTGGCGGAACGAGGCTCTGGACGTCGCGGCCCGCAAACTCACGCACGAGTGTAGCGGCCGCGGCGGCCCCGGCGACGTCCCCGGCGGCCATCGCCTGGGCACGAGCAATGCGGTGCGGAGCTGCCGCGAGGGCGGCCCACGGATCGCGACCCGCCCCCGGATCGCGTTCGCCGAGGAAATGCCGCGCCGTGCGGCGTTCCTGGGGCAGGCGCAGCAGCGCGCCGAGCGCCTGCTTGCCATGCGCGAGTGCGGCTTCGAGATCGCCGCGACGTTCGGCATCCTGCAGCAGGAACCAGTGCGCCGGCCCGGTGCCGACTTCGGGCTCCGGCGGCAACGCGAGCATCAGCGGCGCCGTCGCGATACCGACGGCTGCCAACACTTCGCGATCGATCGCGAGGTTGCCCCAGAGCACCATGAGCCGTTGCCGCGAGATCTGCGTGTGGCGGCTGTCGCGCAACACCTCGCCGACGACTTCGCCGAACGCCGTCGCCACGGGCGCCGAATCGCTGCCGCGTAACCGCTGCGCCACCGCCGCCGCCATCGGGAAGCCGAACCGGCCGTTGCCCCAACGCTTGCGGGACCGGATCTCGCGCTCGGGGTCGGTGAGCGGCGGCAGCAACACGAGCTCCGCGAGCAGGCGCAGATCCGCCGGCGACAGCGGCTGCGGCATCGTCGCGGCCAGCTCGTAGCCCACCGGGTCGAGTCGCTCCGGCAACGGTGCTTTCGCGATCGCCTGCCGCAGC
>DASRJH010000080.1:0-29578 GCA_035649575.1 Planctomycetota bacterium | reverse complement strand
ACGCGCGACGCGCTGCCCGCCGCGACGCCGCCGTCCGCGCCGCCCGCGACACCGCCACCGGACCCGGACGAGCCTTCGCGGCGCGAGGTCGCCGCGAAGTTCGTCGCGGGCGATCCGATCGGCGTGATGTTGACCGGCGCGCTGCGCTTCGCCGACGGCAGGCCGGCCGATGCATCGCTCTCCGCTGCGCTCGACAAGGACCGCTGCGATGCCTCGAACGCCGAGGACGGCAGCTACGCGATGTTGGGGCTGTATCCCGGCGAGTGGAAGGTCACCGTGCGCGGCACCGGCGTCGTCGAGCAGTCGCTATCGCTGACGATCACCGACGAGGCCGTGCAGCACCGCGACTTCGTGCTCGAGCCGTCGTTCCCCGTCAAGGTGCTGATCGTGACACCGGACGGGGCCGACGCGACGACCGCGCTGCGCAAGGCGTCGTTCCACATGAGCGACTTCTCGGTCGCCGGCCAGCGCGAACGCTTTCCCGAGCGCTTCGCGGCGACCGACTACGACATGGTGTTCGTCGGCGACGCGGAGTGGAGGGCGGAGATGAACCCGAAGGGCGGCTTCGCCGGGACGCTGCATCTCAAGGCGTTGCCCGCGCATGTCGCGCTGCTGCAGCGCCACCTCGTGCTCGAGCAACAGCTCGTGCAGCCCGGGCAGAACGAAGTGAAGTTCGTCGTCGACGTCGAGGCGGTGACAAAGCTCGCTGCCTCGGCGACCGTGCGCGTGCTCGACGCCGCGAGCGGCGAGCCGCTGACGAAGGCGCGTGTTGCGCTGGGAACATCGAACCGGGGCGGCGGCGGTACACCCGTCGATGTGCAGGGGCGCGCCGAGCTGACCGGCCTGTCACCGGGGTTGCTGCGCTGCGAGATCTCGGCAGCCGATCACGAGACCATGTACACGACGGTGAAAGCCGACGCTGGCCAGCGCCTCGATCTGGGCGACGTGAGACTCGGCCCGCAGGTGAAGCTGCAGGGCACCGTGCTCGACGCCGACGGCAAGCCGGCGACTGCGAACCTGCAATGGGCGGAGCTCAAATGGCGTCTCACGCCCGCCGCGTTCGAGACGAATCGAATGTCGCGCACGGAAGCCGACGGATCGTTCACTCTGTGGGGCACCGGCGCCGGTGCGATCGCGGTGACGGCGAGCGACAGCGACGGCAACCTCGCGCGCGGCGTCTTCGACAATCCGCCGGCGACGCCGATCGTGCTCCGCCTCGCGAAGCCGTGCGAGTGCACCGTCACGCGACCGCCCGATCCGACACGTTCGTTCACGGTGACGCTGTTCGACGAGGCGCGTCGTGCCATCGCCGGCATGACACTCGAATCGCGCTTCACGAAGCGCCCGATCAAAATGCCCGCAGGTCGCTACACGTTCGAGGTGCACGACGAGCAGTTCCGGCTCGTGCAGAGCGGCACGCTCGAGTTCGCCGCGAATCCTTGCTCCCTGGAGATCCGATGAACACCGCTACCGCTGCGTCGCGTCCGCTGCAAATCCTCGCGGTGATGCTGGGTATCGCGATCGCCGCACTGTTCGTCGCGTGGGTACGCGTCGAGCCTGCCATGCCAGCCGACGCGGCTCCTGCACCCACGCCACGCAGGGGCACCGACGCCCCGGCCCCGGCGACTGCGCACCTGGAGCCGAGCGCGCCGCACGAAGCCGCGCCCGCCGCGGCGCCACATGAAGCGCCCGCGGGCCCCACCGCCACGGCCGCGGTGCTGTTCGGCACCGTGAAGCGCGCCGACGGCACCCTGGTCAACGACGGTTATCTCTGGCTCGATCAGAAGCAAGCCAGCACGGCGAGCCTGCGCCGCGGCACGTTTGCGTTCCCCGGCGTGCAACCCGGCGTGCACCGCCTCACCTCGCGCATCCCCGACGAGATGGGGATCGACCGCGAAGTCACCGTGCAGGCACCACAGACGCGCTTCGACATCGAGCTTGCGCCGAAGTGGCTGCTGACGGTGAACGCGACCACGCCCGATGGCAAGTCGCTGCGCGAATCGGCCCCTGAGCTCGCTGGCCCAGGCCAACGCAACCTGCGCGCGCTGGCGTTCGCGCAGCCACTGACCGGCGACCTCGTCAGCAGTCGCAGCAGCGAGTTCGAGGCCGGGCTCGGCCGGTTCCGCGCCAACGACCCGTTCTTCGGTCGCGACGCCGCGAAGGCGCTGCCGATGGAGACGCTTGGCGTGCTCACGCTGCCACCTGACCAGGCCGTGCACGTGGCGCTGCTGCTCGGCGGCACGCTGATCGCGCAGCAACCCGCGGCGCCGGGCCAGGAGAAGGTCGAGTTCGTGCTCGCCGCCGACGCGATCGGCGGCAAGACCAGCACGGTGACGTTCCGCTGCCTCGATCCGAACGGCGCCCCGGTGGCGGGCGCCCGCGTATCGATGAGCTCTGGCAGCGGCATGTCGAGCGGCCCGAAGATGGTCACCGACGCCGAGGGCCGCTACACGGCGACGAAGGTGTTGCCGGGCCGATTCAGTTTCAGCGTGTGGCACAAGGAGCTGCGAATGCCACCGCTCGAGACCGAGATCGCGCCCGGTGCGGTCGTCGACCTCGGCGACCACACGATGCAGCGCGGAGTCGAGCTCGAGATCTCGTTCGCCGGCTCCGGCGGTGCGGGCAGTGCGTCCATGTACTGGCTCGACGCGCCACGCGACTCGCGGTGGCGGTCGACCGATCATCGCTTCAGTGAACAGACCGGGCCCACGGCAAAGACTTCGCTGTTCCCCGGCCGCTATGCCCTGCTCGCGCGCGGCAAGAGCGGGGTCGCGCTGCTCGAGCTCGACACGAATGCGATGCCGCCGCAACCGCTGCGCCTGCCGTGGACGGCCCCCGCATCGCTGCGCGTCCAGAACCAGGGGGTCGCGACGTTCGTGCAGTTCGAGATCGCGAACGCGCGCGGTCTGCCCGTGTATCGCGGCGAAGCGGGCAATCGCGGCGACTACGACATCCCGCTGCCGCCCGGCGACTACGTCGCGACGATCCGCGGCAGCGGTGGCAGCGTGACCAAGAAGGACATCAGGCTGCCCGCCAGCGGCGCCGTGCTCACGTTGCCGTGAGTACCGCGCGTGCGGATCATCAGTGCCGCGTCGGGGCGGTCGGTGACTTGCACTGTTGCTCGATGGCGGCCTGCGCGATGGCGATGATCGCGTTCGCTTCTTCGGTGCGCCTGGCCACGGCCCGGGCCAGGAACTCGTCGCTCGTCGACGAGGCTTCGATCATGCGCGGCAGCTGCGTGTTGAACACGGTGCTCCATGCGGGGTACGGGTCGTAGGTGCCCTTCCAGACCGGCTCCGGCAGCGCGGGCGCGCTGCGCACGATCTCGTCGATCACACGCTCCACGTCGCCGTCGAACAGATCGCAGACCATGACGACCTGCTGGCGCAACGAGTAGGCGCCCGGAACGTCGGTCTCGTAGCGCTGCAGGCGCTTGGGCATCGCGCGCCCTGGCGGCAGCACGAGCGACCACGCGACGGCTTCGCGGAACCCGCGGTATTGGCGGTAGGCGAGGAACGCGTCGTGCAGATCGTCGTGAGCCGCCTTGAGACCGCGGCCCATTGCAGGTGCGCCGTCGCCGCCGCCGAACTGGGAGCGGAAGTCGCCGAGCATCGCGTCGTAGAAGAAGACGCTGTCCTTGGTGCCGGCTGTGCGATCCAGCGCCTCGTAGAACGACTCGTCGCCGTTGCGCCACGCGTGCAGGAACGCGGCGAACTCGTCCGCGCGTGTGTCGGTGTCGAGCTTGTACATGAGCCTGGCCAGCGCACGGTCGGCGCCTGGGGCGATGCCCAGCAGCGCCTGGTGGACCGACACGGCGAGGTCCTCGGCCGCGTGTTCCGCCGCCTCGGCCTTCGGGTTGGTCGCCGTGCTGCGCTGCAGCCTCTCGATCACGCCGAGACCGAAGGCGTAGCGAACGGCATGCGGCATCGCCGTGTCCGGTGCCTCGTAGAGCACACGCTTGCCGTGCCGCTCCGCGAAGCGCTTGCAGCGTTCGGCATGCGGCTCCGTGCTCTTCTCCACGCACGCGCGCAGCGACCGCAGCAAGGCAGACTCGGGCAGTTCCTTCGCGATCTTCGCTGCGACGAGTTCCTTCTGCGTCGCCGTGAGCTGCTGGAACTGCTTCCACTGTGCGGGATCTGCCTGGCTTCGTGCGCAGTTGGCAATGGCTGCGAGCGCGAACACGAGGGCGAGAGAGAACAAGTGGTTGGTCATGCTGGCCAGCGGCGGCGCATGCTACGACAATCGGGCGATGGGCCACACCGTGCTGCTGCTCGTCGGTCACGATTACGAGGATCTCGAGCTGCACTACCCACGCCTGCGACTGCGCGAGGCGGGCCACAAGCCGGTCGTCGCGGGCGCCACTGCCGGCGCGACCTGGCGCGGCAAACACGGTTATCCCGGTGTCAGCGATTGCGCGATCGCCGGCCTCGAGGCCGCGGCGTTCGCGGGCATCGTGGTGCCGGGTGGTTGGATGCCCGACAAGCTGCGCCGCGACCCCGCCGTGCTCGACCTCGTGCGCGCGTTCGACCGCGCGCAGAAACTCGTCGCGAGCATCTGCCACGGCGGCTGGATCTGCATCTCGGCGGGCATCGTGCGCGGCCGCAACTACACGGGCTCCGCCGGCATCAAGGACGACCTGATCAACGCGGGTGCCGTGTTCCGCGATGCGGCCGTCGTCGTCGACGGACATCACGTGTCGTCTCGCAAGCCCGAGGATCTGCCCGAGTTCATGGCGGCGGTGCTCGCGGCGTTGGACCGGCAGGGTCGCTGAGTCGGCGCGCGCGCTGCGTCACGGCCGCAGCACGTTCATCTCTCCCGGCAGCAGCGACACGGGCACGCGCCCCACGACATCGCCGCCGCGCAGCAGCAACAGCTCGCGGCAATCGTCGAGCGCCGTGAACGTCTCCGAACGGCCGTCGCGCAGCGGCACGTCGCGCGTGCCGAAGGCGACGTTGCCGTGCGTGAGCACGACCGACGAACGGTTGCCCGCGAGGTCGACGAAGCCGGCCGCGTCGACGCTGCCCCAGCCGGCGCCGACCTCGATGCGCGCGCGGCAGCCGACCGGCACGACGACGCGGAAGTCGGCGCAGGCGAGGTCCGCGATCGGCACGCGCACCCATTCGGCCATGCCGGCGGCCTTGACGCAGAGCGTGTCGACGTCGCGCGAGAGCGGCGGGTGCTCGATCACGCCCTTCTCGTTCGCGTGCAGAAACGAGCTCTGGATCGTCGCGGTGGCGCCCGGCAACGGATCGCGGCGCGTGACCATCCAGTCGGCGTTGGGAACCGGCTCGCCGCGGCGGTCGACGACGAGGCCGCACAGCGCCGGCCACCGGCCGCGGTCGGGCATCGTGATCACGACCTCGGGGCCGCCCGTGTGCATCGGCTCGGTGAGCATCACGTCGAGCGCTTCGGGATCGAAGACGCGCAGCCGGTACTCGCCTGGCACGACGCGCGCGGTCTCGAATGCGCCCGTCGCGGCCGCGGGCTGCTCGCCGGCGCGCAGCGCGAGCGCGGCACTCTGCACGGTCGCGTCGCCGAACGGGTAGTCGAACATCGTGCGCCGGATCTGCTCGGGTTCGGGCGGCGCGAAGGTGACGTGCACCTGCGCCACTGGCGTGCCGTCGTGGCGCACGACGCGCCCGGCAATGGTCTCGGTCACGCCGCCGAGGCGGATCTTGATCTCGCGCGGCCAGGCCGCGCGCGAGCGCCACTCGGGCGACAGGCACGCGAGCTTGCCGGGCAGGCGGTTCGGCGCAAACACCTGGAGCTCGGGCCGCGTGCCAGACGGCAGGTCCAGTGCCTTCCACAGCTCGATGCGGAACGTGCCGTCGGCGGCGACCACGACCGACCAGCTCGGCAGGCAGACCACGGCCGGATGCACGGGCTTGTCGTGCTCGTCGACGACGATGCCTTCGAGCGTGTCGCCGTGGGTCGTGCGCTCGAGCACGAAGCGATCGAGGTGCTGCGCTTCGTCGACGGTGAGCTCGCGATCGCGGTGGCCGCGCGCCTCGATGCGCATGCGGGACGTCGGCGCGAGCGGTGCGCGCGCAAACCAGAACCTGCCGTCGTCCATGGTCATCGTGAAGAACTTCACGTCGGCGCAGCGGTCGAGCACGCGCGCAAAGCGCGGTCGCGCGTCGACGCCGAGCGACACGTTGATCTGGGCGCCGCCGACCGGCGTGCCGGCCGTGTCGACGACGACGCCGCGGATCTGGACGCTGCGCGCGACGACGACGGTGAGGTCGGTGTGGGCCTGGTCGGTGTCGAACAGGCTGGGCTCGAGCACGGGCACGAATGCGGGGCCCGCGACGCCGACGCGGCCCGTGTCTCTTGCGCGCACGCCGTCGAAGCGCCCAGCGGCGTCGGTCTCGAGCCGCGGCAGCAGCTTTCCGTCGTTCCACGTGATCACGGCGCCGGACACGGGCTGGCCGTCGAGGTCGAGCACGACGCCGCCGAGCGCGAGGCTGGGTGTGCGCTCGGTCCTCGTCGATGCGTTCGCGGGTCCGGGCACGCCGGGCGGTGCCTCGACGCGTTCGGCACTCAGCGCATCGACCTGCGTCGCGGGCTCACGATCGGGCCGGTCCGGTGCTGCCGCGACCGACGCCGTCGTGCGCGACTGCGGTGCTGTCGAGGTCGGTTCGCGGTCGGGCACGATCAGTGCGAGGGCGATCGCAACACAGACGAGGCTCGCGAGGGAAAGCTTGGTCTTCGCGGACATGAGGATGGCTCCGAGGACTGCGGTCTGCTTGGCTGCGCCGACGGGCGCCATGAGTGCGATCCACGCGCCCCGGTTGCCGCACTGGCGGTCGAGCACTTCGCGCAACCTCGCGAGCGCGCGCCACAGCCGTGTCTTCACGGTCTTGACCGGCTCGCGCTGCAGCACCGCGATCTCGCACGGCGAACGATCCTCGTAGTAGCGTTGCCACACCGTCGTGCGGTAGGGCTCGGGCAGCGCCTGCACGGCCGCGAGCACACGCTGCATCAGCTCGACCTGTTCGTGCGTGTGCGAGGTGTCGTTCGACGAACGCGCGAGCAGTTCGCGATTGCGGCGGCGCTTTTCACCGCGGCGCAGGTCGAGCGCACAGCGGCGCACGACCGTGCGCAGCCAGGCTGGCAACGCACCGCGCGAACGCGGCGGACGTTCGATCGCAGCCTGCATCGCGTCCTGCACGGCATCCTCGGCGAGATGCGCGTCGCCGAGCAGGTCGTGCGCGAGCCGCCGCAGGCTCGCTGCCTGCGTGGCCAGGTCGGTACTGATCGCGTCGGGGTTCACGTGCAGGACAAAGACGCCGCGCCATGCCGGCGGACCTCGGCATTCTGGCGCATCTTGCGGTCAGAGTGGGGGGGCCGTCCTTCGGCGCTGCATCACGAAGTAGACGAGCAGCCCCACGAGCACCCCCGCTGCATCGATCGCGAGCGCCGTGGGGAACTTCCAATCCTCGGATTCCTGCGGCCTGATGTTCGCAGCGACGAAGCTGCCGAGAAGTCCGATGCCGAGCGCCACCTGCATGCCCACGACCACACCTGCCCAGCGCACGCGGAACGGCCGTGCTCGCTCGGGGGCGCGCACGCGCTGCACGAGCAGACCCATGGCGACCAAGATCGTCGTTGCTGCCATGACGGGCACCGTGATCTCGAGGAGCTCGTTGAACGAATTCGTCAGCGCGAAGGCGATCGACACGACGATCATCCAGCACGTGCCGAGGACTGGTGCGCCGGTCTCCCTGACCTGCCCGAACGCTGACAGCGCGAGACCTTCCTCGGCCAGCAAGCGGCCGATGCGCGGACCCGTCAGGAAGTACCCGTTCACCGCGCCGAACAACACGACCACCGCGATCACGGTCAACACCGTGCCGCCGGCATCGCCGAACGCCCGGCGCGAAACATCGAGCGCGGCGAACTTCGAGTGTGCGAGACCCTCGACACCGAGCACGTAGAGGAACGTCGTGTTCGCGAGCAGATAGAGTCCCGTGATCGTCACGAGCGCCGTGAGCAACGCGCGCGGCAGTGAGCGACCCGGATCGCGCGTCTCGCCCGCGAGGTAGACCGCATCGGCGTAGCCGTCGTAGGTCCAGACGATGGCCAACATCGCGCCGCCAAGTGCGGCGAACAACGTCGCGGGCGTGGCCGGGAACACCGTGCTCGCGACCGCCTCGCTCCTCGCAGGCGCCGCGATCGCGGCGGCAATGCAGATCCCGGCAAGCAGGGTCACCTTGAGCACGAACAACACGATCTCGAACCGTGCGCCAAACCTCAGGCCGATCAGGTTGAGGCCGCCGATCACGGCGATGACTCCTGCGGCCACGCCCCGCACCACACCCGTCGAGTCACCGGAGCCCATTGCTTCGGCGCCACCCGTCAGCAGTTCCCCGATCGCGACCGCGACCATGGCGAGCGACGCTGGCCAGGTCAACAACAGCATCGACCAGCCGACGAGGAACGCGACCGCTCTACCGAACGACAAGCGCACGTATGCCACGAGTCCGCCGACGCGCGGCACCATCGCTGCCATCTCGGCGAGGATGAACGCATCCAAGGCCGCGACGAGCCCACCGAGACACCACACCGCGAGGATCCACGTTCCATCCGGGAGCGCCTTCGCGACTTCGCCCGGCGTGCGCAGGATCCCCGCGCCGATGGCCATGCCGCAGCATACGGCGACGCCCGTGGCCGGGCCGAGGATCCTCCTCAGTTCGCCGAGGCTCATGGACACATCCGCGCTTGCACCGCGGCATCGTGGGCACGCGCCTGTCACGACGCAAGTCAGTGAGCGCGCATCCCGCTGCGCGCTCCGAACTCATGATCGCACTTCGCCTCCGCGCAGCCGAACGCCGATCAAGCCTTCATGATCCGGTCGCCGCAGGTGCTCGCACTCGTTGCTCTGTTCGTCCTCACCGCCTGTGCGTTCCACAACACGGCGACGCATTGGAACGGCCACCTCGGCGCCGACGGCCAGCCCGTCTTCGTCCGGACTTCCTCCTACGTCGGCGTGAACTTCGCCATCTTCGTCCCGATGGCGGGCAGGACGACGGTCGACAAGATGATCGAAGATGCGACGCGTGCAATCGACACCGACCACGGCAGCCACCTGCGCCTCGTCGAGACCGAGACCAACAATTACTGGTACGGCATCCCTCCGCTCTCGTGGCTCTTCTCTCCGGTCGTCACGAGCATCAGCTTCGAATACCGTCCTTCCGCCAAGGCCCTCGCCGAGGCCGCCGCCGCCGACCAACGCCGCGCAGAACGGCGGGGCAACAACACGGACCAGCTGGCCACGCCCGTACCCTCCCGTTGAACTCGTCTCGAGCGAGTTGAGACCCGGAGCCTCGCAACCTGCTCCCTACGCGCTCCCTGGCGAGGTGTGTTGCGAGCTCGGGCACGACGTCGAGAACGGGGCCCGAGTTCGAGGCTCGCGGCGTGCGCCGGCTCAACGTGTCGAAGGCCGGTGCGGCCGCGGCGCCCGGGAGCCCGTTGCGCACGATGCAAGCGAGGACCGGAACAGGAGCGTCCGTGCCGGCGCGCTGTTCGGCTTCCGCCTGGAAGCGCGGCAGGAACGTGGCAATCGCGGCGTCGACTCCTCCTACTTGGCACGTGTGAACGCGGCGACGAGTGCGCCGGCGGTCTCCTGCGCGTCGATCGCGGCGATTGTCGGCAGCGCCGCCAGCAGCAGGGGACCTCCCCAGGGCGAGGTGCGCACGATGCCCGGGCTTCGCGCACCGGGTCAGAACAGGAACTTCTCGAAGTTCACGAGATCAAAGGCTTCGAAGTAAAACTGCGCGTCTGGAGGGGGGGGGACGGGCCAAGTGATGTCCTTGACGCCGAAGTACAGCACGCGCTGGCCCTGTTGACCTTGGAGCACGCTCTGCGGGATCGAGCCGAGTCCGAAGGACGCGACGTTTTGCGTCGTGCCTGCACTGCCAAACGTGATCGGGGTCAACGACGCGGGCTGGTTCAAGAGACCGAAGTACCAGAACGCCGTGACGTCATGGGTCCCGAGAGGGACAGGAGGGGTAGGATGGCTAGTCGCGTTGAGGTGGGCCTCGATCGTCACGTTGACCGTCGTGGGCAACGCCGGGGGCAACGGACTCACGGCGATCTCCCTGACGCGAACTGAGTCCATTTGGCCCGACGTCGTGAACTGCCAAGTCCCCGGCGCCGCGGTCACCGACAGGACGCCGCCTGGGGCGGGGCTGGGAGTGCGCACCTCAAGGGTCAGGGAATAGGTGGTGGCCGGCGTCAAGCCGCGCACGTGGATCGAGTGGTTGTAGTCGTACCGCCCGTTCGGCGGGCTCTTCGTGGCCTCGACCGTGCCGGTCAAGCCGGTCAACTCGGCGGACGTCGGTTGGTCGGTGCTGAACTCGATTTTTGCCGTCGTCGCCGTGTAGTAGACGACGCGCACCGGATGGGTGATGTTCGGCAAGGTTGGGTTCGACCAGGAGCTGTTGGGCACGCGCGGGTTCAGCGAGGGGTAGAACCGGACCTCGTAGCCGTCGGGTAACGTGTCGCCGTCGGAATCGGGATTGACGACGTCCGCAAACGAGAAAGGCGTCCAGATCCCTTCGTCGAGGTCGAGCAGGTCGTCGAAGTCGCGGTCGACCCCGAAGCGTCTGCCGGTGCCCAGCGGCATGCCGAAGAACGTGACGATCATCCCCGCATCGAAGAGGTTGTCGCCCAACTGGTCGTCGGTCACCGCCAAGGTTGCGAACTGGGTCTGCCACAAGTGCATCTCGTGGTCCCACGCGAACGTGTACACCATGTTGTTGTTCTGCGTCGCGACCACGATGTCGCAGTTGCCAGCATTCGCCTGGCCCGTGAGGAACTGCAGGGTGTTGTCGAAGTCTAGCCGTTGGTCGTAGCCGGGTCCGATGCCGGGTACGAGAGTGCGCTGGAAGGTCGTCGCAGGTGCGAGTCCGGTGTCGAACGCCTCCGCGAACGCCACCACGTCGGGGATCAGGGTGGGGTCGGGGATGACTGGGTGGGACCCAGGGAACTCATGTACGAAGCGCGACAGCGTCGCCACCGTGCCGGCGTGGGTCAGACCCCAGCCGTTGGGTGTGCGATCGACGACGTCGCTGACGTTCACGGCGTAGTTCCCGTCGAACACGGTCTTGAAGGTCGGGAACGCGGGAGTCACGTTCCAGGAAAAGAGCTTGTCGCCGACGCCGCGCAACTGCGCCACCTTGCCACCGCGCGACGGGTCGCCCGACGCAATTAACAACTGGATCTGGTTGCTGGTGCCCAACGGTAGCGTGTGGCAAGTCGCGCACGCCTGGCCTGCCACGGCGTCGTGGTTGCGGAAGAGCTCCAGTCCGTGCAGGTGGCTGCTCGGTGTTGTGTAGATGCGGTCGGCGGGTGCGCGTGGATTCGCGGGATACACGAGCGAGAACGTGGCCGCCTTGACCTCGTCGAATTCTTTGTCAAGCAGCAGCGAGCCCTTCAGCAGGCCCGCGAAGCCGTCCTCGTTGAAGTCCTTGAGCGACGCCTGTTCGCCCCGCCAGTGCAGCCTGCCTGCCTCGAACAGGCCGCGCAGGCTCTGCGTCGTCATCGGGCCCTTGTTGTCGATGTCGTGGTCCGGGTTCGTCGTGCCCTGCGGATCGCTAAACCCCGACAGGTTCCACGTGATCATGTCGAAATGCCCGTCGACGTGGCACGACATGCACGACGACGTTGCCGAGCCCGAGTGTCTTGCGTTGGCCAGGTGACCGATGCCGCGCTTGATGGCGTGCGGCGTCGGGTCGTAGCCGAGCGTGTGCGTGGACACGGTGGCCGGCGTGACTGCGAGATTGACGCGCGAGTAGGAGTTGTCGATGCCGTTGAACACGAACAGGTCGTTGCCGCTCGGGGACATCACGAGGCCGCGGGGACCGCAGCGCGCAGGCGTGAACGGTGCCACGGGCATCGGCGGAGTCAGCGGCAACACATCGTAGATGCCCACGTACGTCGGTGGCGACGCGGCGGTGTCGAGCACGATGATGGCGTCGCTGCCGAATGCCGCGACGTAGGCTCGATTGCGCGTTGCGTCGAACGCCACCGCGGCCGGTTGGCCGGCGCCGATCGCGTCGAGCTCGATCACCGTCGGCAAGGACGAGGGCGGCGAGCTAGTGTCGACGATCGTGATGCGGTTCTTGACGACTTGGCCGTTGACGAAGTTGTTTGCGCCGATGGTGAGGTTGAGCGCGTCGGTGTTCGGGATCCACAGCTCGGTCGAGTTGGGGCGCGCATGCACGTTGAGCAGAATCGTGCCGAGGCCCCTCCGCGTCTGGTTCTTGACGAGCCTGTCGGTCGCAGAATCGATTGCGAACAGATCCTCGTCATCCAGGGGATTCGCTGGCGAGGTCGGCGTGATCACCTGCTGCGAACTGAAGACGCCGATGGGTGCTATGTTCGGCGTCGTCTTCTTCGCCGTCGTGTTGTTGCCCGAGAACAGGGGCGCCACCCACACCATGCCGTTGGCGTCGATCGCGATGCCGCGCGGAGCGCGCGCGGGAATAGGGATCGACCTGCCGGTCAGATAAGTAGCGCAATCGATCACGTCGACCCAGTTGCTCGCCGAACAGGTGACGTAGGCGCGGCTGCCGTCGTCCAGAATGGCGATGCCGTGCGGTTCCTTGCCGACCTGGATCGTGCGCATGATGCACGGCAGATTCGGGTCGATGACGCTGACGCACCCGTTGACGCTGTCGACGGCCCAGACCTCGCCGGTGATGGGGTGAATCGCGAGGGACGTGATGCCGGGGCCGGTCGGGATCTCGAAGACCAGCGAGTTGTTGGACAGGTCGACCTTCGCGAGCCGCTGCCCCGCATTGTTCGGAGCGAAGAGGAAGTTGCCGGACACGGCGATCGGCTGGATGTGCCCGAGCTGATGGCGGACCAGATTGCCTTTCGTGTTGTCGAAGAAGTTCTGGTTCGGGAGGCCCGTCTGGGTCCCGGGATTGGTGCCGTGCAGGGCCGATTGATCGACGCTCGGCGTAGCCGGCACATTGCCGGGATGGGGCGTCTGCGCTGCGAGCGGAACGGCGAGCAGTGCCAGTAACGCGGCGACGAAAGGACGTGGGAATGCCGTTGGCGCAGCCAGACGGCTGGCGTGGAACCTCTTCATGACCCTGCTCCTGAGTGGCGTTTCGTGGACGAGGAAGGACGAGCAACCCCCGTCTTCCCCGTGCACGGGGGGAGGAAGCACAAGCTGCAGTTACGGACCGCGCGGAACCCCGCGACGATCTCGATCCGGATGAAGTTCTCGTCCCTTTGCAGAGACCGGCACGACGTCACGCGGCTCGTCGAGAATCGGTGATCCGGTTCGCACGGATCCGTGTCCGGCACCGTGAGCAAAACCAGTTTCTTTGCCGCGCACCGCCCGGCGTTACACTGACGGGCCGGAATTCCTGTCCCGAACCTGCGCCACGCCCGGGTCCGGTTGCCCCGCGCGCGGTCCTCCGCTACAGCACACGTACCGACGCGCGCGCCCTTGCACGCGCGGGTCTTCTCGAGGTGCGCTTGCAACACTCCGACTCGCTCGCCAGCGAACGCTTCGCGCAGTTCGCGGCCGAAGGCTCGCACAAAGCACTCGCCGAGGCGTTCGACCTCGTCGCGCCGGAACTGTTGCGCACGGCGCGCCTGCTGACGCGACGCGCCGAAGAAGCGGCCGAGCTGGTGCAGGACACGTTTGTGTCGGCGATCGAGTCGCGCCACCGCTTCGAGCCCGGGCGATCACTGGTGCCGTGGCTGGTCGGCATCCTCTACAACCTGCATCGCCATCGCAGCAGGGCGCGGTCGCGGCAGATCGATTGGGCGCGACTGACCGCGCAGAGCGAGTCCGAGCCGTCGGTCCTGGTCGACCGTCAACTGGTCCGCGCGACGATCGATCGTGGCATCGATCTGTTGCCGCCGACCTATCGCGAAGTGGTGGCGCTGCACCTGCGCGACGGCAAACGCCCGGAGGAGATCGCGCAGGCCCTCGAGCGGCCGGCGGGACGCATCCGGACCCAGCTCTGGCGCGGCCTTCGTCTGCTGCGCGATACGCTACCCTCAGGCTTCGGGCCGTTGGTCATCGCGCTGCTCTCGGTCGCGTCGGCGCGCGCTGCCGAGGGTGCAGCGGTCGACGCCACGGGCTCGGATGATGCCCGGCAGACGCCACCATCGACTGGCACAACGACTCCGGTGAAGCGGCAGCCGTTGCGCGCCCTGCGCACCGGGCAGCGCGGGGCACTCGCGCTGCTCGCACCGCTCGGGTTGGTCGCCGCCCTGTGGCTCGCGTTGGGCAGCGGGCCGGGCCCGGACCCCGCGCAAGCATCGCAGCTCGTCGCGGGCCCTGCCCCGGTGCCAACGACCCCCACGGCACCGGACGCGACCGATTCGCCGCTGCGACGTGTCCCCGTCCCAGCGGATCCATCCGCGAGTCGCGGCGGCGTGCGGGTGCAGCTGGTCTGGGCCGACTCTTCGCAGCCGGCCGCGCACCAGAGCCTGCGCATCCAGACCGGGTATTGCGCGGGCACATCCCTGCTACACACCTGGTTCGAGACCGTGCGCGAGGGCTGGACCGATGACAACGGCACCGTGCTCTTCGACGGCGTTCCAGCCGGCACGGCGCGCCTGCTGTTCGACGATGGCCTCGTGCAATCCGCCGAGTTCGCGGTCGTCGCAAGGGGACGCGTCGAGCGCACTGAGCAGCTGGTTGCCGTCTGCGAGATGGCAGGCATCGTCGTCGACAACGAAAGCCATCCGGTCGAGGGCGCAGAGATCTGGCTGTCGTCCGGCGGCGGTGAGGCGACCCCAGGCTACGTGGCGGCCCATTCCGCGGCGGACGGAACATTCTTCGTGCGTACCCTGCACCAGAGGACCACCGTGTGGGCAACGGCACCCGGCTACGCCCGGTCCGGTACGCACTGCGAAACCCAACTAAAATCCGCGCGGCCGCGCCTGGTGCTCTGGCCGTCACCCGGCGGCATCGAAGGCTCCATCGCGACGAGCAGCGGTGCGCCAGTCGCGGGTCTACTGGTTGGCACGTTCCCCCTGCGCGCCACGTATGGCCCCCGCACGACAGCGCCGTCGTACCAACGTGCCGATGCGCACGGGCACTTTTCGCTGTCGGGGCTCGAGCCGGGTCCTCACCTGGTCGCGGCCCGCGGTGCAGGGACGTGCGCACAGGTAGCGAGCGTCGAGGTCGGGCCCGGTGCGACGGCCCGCGTCGACCTTCGTCTGCCTCGCGGCGCAACTGTTCGGGGACATGCGCCAGCGAACACGATCGTCATCGCCGAGCCGCAGCGACCGGATGCCACGGCCGGAATCCTGGGCATCCTTGCTGCAACGACGGCGGTGCAAGCCGACGGTACCTACTGCCTCGAGCATGTGTTCCCAGGCGTCGTCGAGCTCCGTCTGCTTCACCCAGGCCAACCGCAGATCCTGTGCAGGACCACGCTCGAAGTCGTCGAGGGCCAGCTCGCGGAAGTCGATCTGGAGCCGGACCAGCACGAGCCGTGCAAGCTCCGGGGTCGGGTCGTGGACGACGAAGGCGCGCCGGTCAGCGGGATCGAGGTGCGCAGCATGCCAACAGAGTTCGAGTGGTGGGACATGCGCGACGACTTCGTGCGAGCCGTCACCGACGAACACGGCCGGTTCGCGTTGCCAGTGCGCCCGGGCGTCGCCTACCGCTGCATCGCGATGCTGGAGCGCGGATTCGCCGGCGCCGTGAGCGACGCCGTGACCCCCGAGGGCCCCGAACTGTCGCTGACGATCCCGCCCGCGGCGCGCACTTGCAGCGTCCGCGGTTTCGTCCTCGACGCCTGCACGCCGGATGCGCCGATCTACGTCGATCTCTGCCGGCTGCTCCTGCGTCGCTTCGAACGGATCGGCCTCGATGCCAGGAGTCGCTTCGCGATCGACCGGCTGCCGCCCGGCGACTACGCGCTGTTCGCCATCCGACCTCACGACCGCTGGCATTCACGGCTGACGACCATCCATCTCGATGCCGGGGAGACGCGCGACCTGGGTTCCCTGCTGGCCGCTCCGCTCCGCGAACTGCGAGTCCACATGCGTCGGACCGACGGCAAGCCCGTGCGCTTGGTAGGTCAGCCCTTGGTGCACACGCACCACGGTCACGTCAAGTTCGCAGCGATGTCCGTGGCAGCAGGCGGCGTGGCAACCGTGCAACTCGCGCCCGACGAGTACGAGGTCATGATCGAAGGCGTCGACTTCCTGCCCGAACGGCGCACAGTCGCGGTGACGGCCAACCCGCGAACGGACTTGATCGTGGACTTGCGACCGGCGCGCACCTGCTCGTTCACGTTCGTGCTGCCCGATCAGCACGCCCGCACGCGGCTCCGGCTCCGCATCGACGGGCAGGACGGCGGCCAGCTGGTGGCTCTTGCCCTGGGTGTCCCGATGGAGTTCGCGTACAGGATCGAGCTCGGCCTACCGCCGGGCACGCACCGCGTGTACGCGCTCACGGCAAAGGGGCTGGTTGCCGACGGCGAGGTGATCGTGCCTGGTGGCGACCCGAGCGGCCCGCCGATCGTCGTGAACCTGCCGTTGCGCTGAAGAGGCCGGGAATCCCGATGCGCGCACCGTCACAAACTTCCCCGCGCGAAGCGCGGGGAAGTGGTGGAGGCGGCGGGAATCGAACCCGCGTCCCGAGATGCTCCGTCCTGGGCCTCTACGCGCATAGTCCGTCGTTTGGTGTCGCCACCGGAGCTCCGACGAACAGGATCTCCAGCAACCAGCTCGACTGTTTCTCGTCGCGAGCAGGCCGAGCAGCCACTCAACGACCAGCCTGCTGTGTGACGCCTCGGCCCCCCGCAGGCGAAGGGACCTCGGCGCTCGTTACCTAGTTCTTAGGCAGCGAGGGAGTAGTGCTGGTTGGCACTTGGTTTTTTCCGGTCGGATTTACGAGGTGCCCGGCCCTCGGCGCGCCACCCAGGTCGAGTCGGCATCCGGTCGAAACCGATCGCCCCCGTTGTGACGGCGCCTGTTATCGGCGAACGCGCCGCGCTGGGCAAGCATGTAGGTAGTTCGAGCTACCCGCTGTCAGGCCAAGACCCCCACGACCCCGTTCGCGATATGCTCGGCACGCCCCCTCTGACCTCCGTTGCCATGGTGCACGATGCTTGCCCGCGCATCCCTGCCGATCCTGACCGTTCTCGGCATCGGCCTTCCGCTGATTCCGCAAGAGTCGCCTAAAGCTGCGGTCCGCGATGCAGAGATCTCGAGCGCCGTAGCGGAGGCGATCCGCGAGTGGGTGCGCGAATACGAACACGACAAGTTCGGCCCCAAGGGCCTGCTGCGCAGCGGCATGAACCTGCAGCCACGCTACGTCGAGGCAGCGCGGCGCGCGGACCGCGTGACGCAGAACGACTACGAACGCTGCACGCATCTCGACATGCTGCAGAAGCTGCTGTTCTTCGCCGAGTCGCAACCGTCGGCCGAACTGGCCGACGCCGTGCTGGGGCTCTGTGCTACGGGCCTCGAGGGAACGTTCCTCGACCACGAAGCGCTGATGCTCAGGGAACTGGGCCACTGGTGCGTGATGCGCATGAACGACCATGGTGCCTGGTGGCTCGTGCTGCGAGCCGCGGCGGGTGAACGCGTGCCAGTCCTCGGGGCGCAGGAGCAGGCGGCTGCGGACGAGCACGGGCTCACGGTCGGACCGGCGCGGCGCGTGGCCGCGCTGCGATTGATCGGCGGCAAGGGCTTGCCCGTGTTCCGCGGCACGCTCGAAGCGGCGCTCGCTGATGCGGATCCGCGCGTGCGTCTCGCGGCAGCCGAATCGATGAGCCAGGCACCGCGGCAGGACTCGCTGCGCAAGGTCGTTGCGAGGCTCGAGAGGGAACGCCACGGCGCCGTGTCGCAGGCGCTCGTGCGCCTGCTGCTGAGCCAGCTGCGGGCGGCCAAGGATCTCGATCCGGTCCTGCGCGAGGAGATGTTGGCCCGGGCACTCGAGCAGTTCGGACAGTCCGGATGGCGCACCGACATGGACCTGCTCGACCTCGTCGATGCGTTCCCGCACAAGGCGGCGATCCCGGTGCTGATCGAAGCGCTCGACCTGCAGGCCAAGACACCCGATGCGCTGGTCGAGGCGATCAACAAGCGCGCGTCGCCGCTGCTGCGCGAACGCGCGGCCACGCTGTTGCGGCAGATGACCGGTGCGATGATCCAGGAGGATGCGAAGGCCTGGAAGGAGTTCTGGGAGCGCGAGAAGGACCACATCGTCGTGCCGACCACGCTCGCGAAGAACCGCCCCGAGACCACGCGAGCGTCGTTCTTCGGCCTCCAGGTGACGGGCAGCGCGGTCGGGTTCCTGATCGACACGAGCGGCAGCATGGAGGATGCGCCGAGCGGCACGGTCGCCGCGACGCGCAAGGGGCGCGGCAATGCGACGCGGCTCGGCGCCGCGAAGGAACAGATCGTCGTCGCCGTACAGGCCATGCCGCCCGACTCGACCTACAGCCTGTTCACGTTCGCGGACCGCGCACACGCGTGGACCAGCGTGCCCGTGAAGCCGACGCCGCACACGATGCGTTCGTTGACCGAACTGTTGAGCCGCTTGCAGCCGAAGGGGGCTACGAACCTCTTCGATGGACTCGCAACGGCGCTGCAGCTGCGCGAGCAACGCTACGGGGAGCGAGTGACGACGAGGATCGACGAACTGTTCGTGCTCAGCGACGGCGAGCCGACCGCTGGCCAGCTGAAGGACGGCGACCTGCTGCTGCAGGTCGTGCGCGAGGCGAACAGGTATGCGAAGGTGCGCATCAATACGGTGTTCACGGGCGTCGGCGAGGGTGCCGACCTGCTGCGGCGCCTCGCGGAAGAGAACGGCGGCGTGTTCGTGCAGCGGTAGCTTCGGACCGATCGTCAGGGCACGATGCGCGCGTGTCCGCATCCGCTGCCGACCCGAGCCCGCTGCGGAGCTGGCTCGGCCTCGCCGCCTTCTACGCGGCGTCGTTCGCCGTGCTCGGCGTGTACATGCAGTTCTTTCCGGTCTGGCTGCACGACGAGCGGGGCCTGAGCCCCGGTGCGGTCACCGTCGTGATGGCGGCCCAGACGATCGCCCGCACCGTGGCCGGCCCGCTGTGGTCGGGCCGCGTGGATCGCACGCAGCAGCCGCGACGCGTCCTGATGCAGCTCTCGATCGCGAGTTTCTGCGCGTTCCTGTTGTTCGGCGTGGCGTTCGGAGAACCCTGGTTGTGCGCGTGCGCGTTCTTGTTCGGGTGTCTCTACCCGCCGATGCACCCGATCGCGGACACCGTCGCGATGGCGGCCGCGGCGAGAAACTCGTTCGCCTACGGGCGCCTGCGTCTGGTCGGTTCGACGTCGTTTCTGGTCGTGATCCTCGCCGCGGGATGGTGGTTGGCGCGGTCTGGTCATGGCGCGGTCTTCGGCATCCTGCTGGTGGGTCTCTGCGCGACGGCGGCGGCCAGCACGCTGTTGCCTGCGTCGCCTGCACCACAGCGGCTGCCGGTGCCGGCCGAGCGCGCGCCGATCGCGTCGCTGCTGCGGTCGGGTCCGTTCGTGCTGCTGCTCGCGTCTGCGGCGCTGATCCAGGGCAGCCATCAGGTCTACTACACGCTGTCGACGGTGCACTGGGCAAGGCACGGCATCGGCAGCGACGTGGCGGGGGCGCTGTGGGCGGAAGGCGTGCTCGCCGAGATCGTGCTGTTCTTCATCGCGTCGAAGACTGTCGATCGCCTGCGCGCGACCACGCTGCTCATGATCGGCGGAGTCGCCGCGGTCGTGCGCTGGACGGTGTTCGCAGAATGCGTGGCCGTGCCCGTGCTCGCGGCCGCGAACTGGCTGCACGGGCTGAGTTTCAGCTGCACCTATCTCGGTTCGCTGCGTGCGATCGAACGCCGCGTGCCGGTCCACCAGCATGCGACGGCCCAGGGTCTGCTCGGCGCGTCGACTTCGGGCATCGGCATGGTGCTCGGCGGCCTGCTCGGCGGCTTCGCCTACGAGGGCTGGGAGGGGCGCGTCTTCTTCTTGATGGCGGCCTTCGCTGCCGTCGGCACGGCCCTCGCATGGCGTTTGCGCAGGAAGAACGTGTACACGGCGACGAGGCAGCTTCCGGCGACCACGGCGAGCAAACCCGAGTAGTGCCAGAACGGGTGGGCCACGAGCAGCGGCCCGAAATAGAGCGATGGCGCGCCTTCGGTGTCCGGCGTGGGCTCGACCACCACGGGGGGGATCGGCAACACCTGCAGTAGCGGAATCGCGAGCACGAGGATCGACGCGATCGCGAGCAGGCGCTTGAAGCCGAGGATGCCGAGCCGCCGCCAGGTGTTCAGCAGCAGCGCCATGAGCAAGAACGTGCCCGTGATCGGCCACTCGAGCGTCGGCGCCACGGAGCCGAACGTCGGCACCAACGGCGAGCTCAGCACCGTGAACGCGAACAGCCACGCCAAGGCCGTGCGGCGGCGCAGCGGCAGATCGAGGAAGTCGTCGAGGCCCGCGGCGCCGAGCACGGTGATCGCGAGCAGCGTCAACCACCACGACGACGCGGGCAGCATCGGTGCCGTTGCGAGCGCGCTGTCCCACCAGTCCGGCGTCCACGGCAGCAGCGTGATGCAGGTCGGCAGCGATCCGAGGATCGCCATGTAGCACCAGAAGCGGACCCGCACGTGACGCTGCCGCCGCATCAGGCCGAGCACGGCGAACACGATCAGCAGCGGGCCCGGCACGCGCAGGAACGAGGCCGCATCCAGCGACGGCGGACCGGGCCGGTAGGCGGACAACACTTCCGCGGACGTCAGCGTCGTGGCCGGACCGAACAGTGGGGCCAACAAGTCGAGCCACGCGAGCGATACCGCGGCACAGGTCCCACAGAGCGCCGCGAGCAGAATGCCGGCCACGGGCGGCGCTTCGTCGCTCTGGTCGCCGTGAGCGACCGTGTGCCAGAACGATGCGACCGCCAACAACGCCGCGAGCATCGCCACGACCGAGGCGCCGGCCGCGAACGGCAGCGCGAGGCACAAGCCGGCCCACGGCAGCCAGATGCTGCGCATCGACGGATGCGCGCAGCGGAACGCGGCCTCGAGCGACATCGGGGCGAGCGCCACCGCGAGCTGTTCGCGCGGCGCCATCGCCATCGCGACGAGCCAGGGGGACCACGCATACGCGAGACCCCCGAGGAACGACGAGAAACGGCTGCGGTGCTGCGCGCGCAACAAGCGGTAGCAGGTCATGCCGGCGATCGCGGGCACCGCGGCCATCCAGGTCGAGGTCAGGAAGTCGGCCTCGAAGCCGAACACCTGGAACGAACCGACGGCGTGCACGACGAGCACGAGCAGCGCGATCAAGACGACGGCGCAGATGCCTTCCCAACGACCGCTACCGTAGAGGCTCAAGCGTCCTCCGGGGGCTGCGAACAGGAGTCGGGGTGCACCCTTGCTGTTTCGTCGCTTTCTACATCAGCGCTTGAGAGTCGAGTGCACGGGTCGCGCGACTGCGGTAGCGGCCGTAGATCGCTGCCGCGAGCAACGCGGCTGTCGCGATTCCCGCCAGCATGGTTCCCATCCGGAGGCCCGGGCAGGTGTAGGCGAAGTGCACGCGGCAGGGGCCCGCGGGCAGCCTCACGGCGCGCTGGCTGTGGTTGACCCGCAGGATCGGTGTTTCCACACCGTCGATCATGGCGACCCAGCCGGGCAGGAACGTGTCGGCGAGCACGAGCCACGGTGCTCCGCCTGCGCCGACGTCGAGTTCCACGGCAGTCGCGAGATCGGAGACGAAACGCACGGGGCGCTGGGCCGCGTCGCTGGCGCGAGGTGGGGCGGGGTCCGCGAGATCCGCGGCGAGCGCGTAGGCAGCGGCCCGCGGTTCGAAGCCCGGATCCACGAGCGCGCGCAGCACCTCGGCGTCGGTCGGCAACGCGCGCAGCTCGTTCACCGTGAACGCGCGCGGCAGCGCGTGCGGCCGCTCGAACACGAAGAACTCACCGCTCGGGCCGCGCAGCTCGGGGCCGACGCGTGTTCCGGCATGGGCCAGCGGTTCGGTCGCGAGCACGTAGCGCACCCCGAGCAGATCGAGCAGCGGGTGCTCGAGCGGGCTCGCGAACGCGTAGGTCGCGACCGGCTCGCCACGCGCTGCGGCGGCTCTCTCCGAGGGGGTCGGCAGCGCGTCGGGCAATGACAGCGTCAGGTATCCCTTCGCGGCGGTCTGCTTTCCCCACCACCTGCCGAGCAGCTCGCAGATCGGCTCGGCCGAGTGCGCATCGTAGTGCGTGTAGAAGTGCAGATCGCGGATGCCCGGCACCATGAGCTGCCCCGGCGGCAGCTGGCTCGGCAACGCCGGCTCGACGCTCGCGCGCAGGATCGCAAAGCCGCCGTCGGCGGCGGCCTCGCTCGCGCGTTCGCGCAGGAACGCGTGCACGGGCGTGTCGGTCGGTTGCGCCAGCAAGACGCCGCGCGTCACGGTGGCGCCGTGCCAGCCGAGTTGCAACGCCGTGAGACCGCAGCCCGCGAGCAGGAGGCCTTGTCGCAGCGGTGCGCCACGCGCGAACGCGAGTCCCGCCAGCAAGCCGCCGATCAGCGCGAGCCACGACGCAGCTTCCCGGCCTTCGTGCCGCGCGTGGTCGAAAGCGCGCGCGAAGCGGTCGAAGGGTGGTTTGTCGGGATGCACGTGCTCCACGACCTTCTCGTTTGTGACGCCGAAGTGCTCGGCGATGCACTGCACGGCCGCGGCCGGATCGGCGGCGGGTCGACCGGTTGCGTACAGTACGAGACCCGCAAGGGCGAACGCGGCTGCCACGAGCGCGAGCGGCAGGCGGCGGGTGTGCTCGCGCAGGCGGTCGAAGCCGAGCGCCGCGAGCCACGCCACCACGAGCGTGGCCGGCGCGAGCCAGCGCATCGGCGCGACGTTCTTGATCACGGGCAGCAGGAACAGCAGGTTCACGCCGGGCAGGAACAACGCGAGTCCCATCGACAACACGAACGCCGTGATCGCGAATGCCCGCAGCTGTCCGCGACCGCGCACCGCGCCAGCGCAAGCGAGCAGGAAGCCCAGCGTGCCGACGAACACCGCGTACTCGGTGTAGTTGTAGTTCGGTTCCGCTGGCTTGCCGTCGGCGAGGCGCGTGTTGAGCAGCAGCGCCATCGGCGCGAGCGCGTATGGCATCTCGGCGGTAAGCGTCGGATGGCTCACGAGGTCCGGCACCAGGTAGCCGGAGAGGCCATAGGTCTCGAATGCGCTGCCGGCGATCTCCGCGAGCTTCGGGTCCGTGGTGCGCGCGCTCTGCGCGAAGAACTGCATCGAGGGCAGCACCTGCGGCATCGCGAGCAGGGCACCGAGCAGCAGACCACAGCCAAGCCGCAGACCGAGCCGGGCCGCTTCGGCCCGCGCTCCGGCGACCACGCGTTCGCCGACGAGCCACAGCAACAGGAAACCCGCGAACACCGACGTCGTGATCGCGAACGGCGGGAAGCCGCCGAGCCACGTCATCGCGAACGAGACCGCGACGGCGCAGAGCGGCCCCGGCCGCATCCGATCACCTCGCGCGAGGCACAGCAGCGCCCACAACACACCGGGCAGCCAGACGTAGCTCGCCAGCCGCATCCAGAAGAAGCTGTTCGCGGCCATCGGGCCCGACAGCTGGAACAACATCGCGCCGAACCACGCGGGCAGCACAGACAGGCCGACACGGCGCAACAGGCCGAACGCGAACAGGCCGCCGAGTGCTGTGCTGATCCACGCGAGCACGACGAGCCGGCTGGCCGGGTCGTGCGCGAACAACGCGATCCAGTTCGGTGGGTAACAGAGGCCTATCAGGCCGTGTGCGTGCAGCGGCGCGCCCGTGCGAGCGTGCGGATTCCAGGTCGGCAGACGGCCGCTGCGCAATTCGTCGCCCGCGAGCTTCATCTCGGGCACGAACCAGGGCGGCGGTTCGGTCACGTCGTGGTTGGCGCCGTCGCGCGTCGCCTCGTACTGCTCGGGCGTGAGCAGCAGGCTCGCGGGCGGGAACTCGGCGAGGTCGTAGGGCACGAACGTGCGACCGCCGAACACCGAGGGCCACAACCACAACAGCGGCAGCAGGCACAGCGTCAGCACCGCGACCTGTACGGCGCGGTCCTTCACGGTTGCCTCCGCAGACCCTGGCACAGCAACACGACGACGATCACCAGTGCCATGAGGCTCACGCGAAGCGGCCAGACGACGCGCGCGCCGTCGTAGGTGAACACGACCGTGTGGTCGCCCCGCGGCACGTAGACGGCGCGCAGGTAGTGGTCCGCGACGTAGAGCGTCTGCTCGGCGCCGTCGACGCTGACGCGCCAGCCCGCGTCGTAGGGATCGTGGAGACGCAGGTAACCATCGGCTTGCGTCCTCACGGTCACGGCGACACGTTCGTCGCGGTGTTCGTCGATCGCGACGAAGGGCTCGCCGGCGTCCATCCCGGCCGGGCGCTTGCAGGTCGGGTCCTCGAGCACCACGCGGTGGCGCACGTCGCGGTTCCAATCGTGCAACACCGCGAGGCGCTCGTTCTTGTCGGTCAGCACGTCGATCTCGCGTACGAACGTCGCGCGCGGCAGCGTGGTCGTGCGTTCGAGCAGGCGGTAGCCGCCCGTGCCAGGCGGCGTGCGGTCCTCTAGTCCCTCCCGGGCCTCCACGTCGCTGCGCGTCAGCACGAAGCGGATGCCGAACAGGTCGCAGAGCGGGTGCCCCAGCGAAATCGGGTCGTGGAACGAACCGACGCCGGCGCCCGCGTGATCGACGTCGTGCTTGCCGGGCCGATCGGGTTCGATCGCGTTGAAGAACTCCTCGAATCGCGCGGGCGACAGCGGGTTGTAGGCGCTCGCATCTTCGATGCCGAGATACCCCGGGAAGTTGCCTGGCAGCGCAGCCACGTTCGGGGCGCCGCGGTCGACGACGAGTCGCTGCAACCGCGGCCGGACGCCGTTTTGCGCCGGAGCCGCGAGCACGGGCAACAACACCTTGGGCGGCGTCGCGACGGATCGGGCCGGAACCGTCTGCACGGGACCGAGGCCAGTGTGCAGCAGCTCCACGGCACTGAGTGCTGTGAGCACGAGCATGCACTTCTGGGGTCGCAAGAACGTTGCGGCGATCGCGACCAGCGCAGCAACCAGCGCGCGCCACGCGGTCGTTGCGAGCATGTGCTGGTTCTGCTGCACCTCGCCTGGAGCGGCCACCTCGATGACCTTGGCAGCGATCAGCTCGGCAGTGCCGCCGAGCTTGATCACGTCGGGATGGCCGGCGTCGGCCGCGTAGAGTCTCGCGTAGGCATGCACGAACGCCTCGGGCTCGGCGTTCTGCTGCAGCCAGAAGACGGCCACGAGCGAGGCCGCGGCCACCGTGCCGAGCAGCGCGCGCAGCGGCCATCGCGGCCGCGCGCACAGCAGCGCGTCGGCGCCGAGCGCAGAGAGCACGACGAGACACGTGGCGACGACGAACAGCAGGCGGCGCAGATCGCCGGCGCCGAGACCCGGCACGATCGCGGCGAGCCAGAGGAACGGCCGGTCCGCCGTCGCGATGCCGAACGCGAGCAGGGCCCCTGCGGCGAAGAAGGCGACCACGGTGCGCCGGCTCTGGTCGAACAGTGCGAGACAGACACAGCCGAGTCCCGCGGCGCCGATCGAGAACGAAGTCTCGACCCAGCTCTGGAAGGCGCTGCCGTCGGCCGGGCTCAGCGGTTGCGCGAACAGCACGAGCTGGCTCCACGGCGTGTGCGTGTAGCACTGGAACGGCTCATCGGGGCGCGGTTCGTAGATGCGGTCGGCAGCCCAGCTGAACAGGTCGGGCCAGCACAGCGAGAGCGCGTGGTCCCACTCGAGGCCGTGGTCGGCCAGACGCTGCAGATCGAAGACCCCGCTGCGCGCCGCCACCTCGGCCGCCATCAGGATCGGCAGCATGTTCGCCGTGGCGAGTGCGCCACCGAGCGCGAGACCGAGGCCCACCGGCAAGAGGCCACGCAGGCGTTCGCCGCGGGGTTTCCGCACCGCGAGGAAGAGCGACCAGAGCATCGCGAGCCACGTCGCCTGCAGGCTCACGACGACGAACCCCGACGACCACGACAGACCGGTCCACAACGCGAGCCACCCGATCGTGCGCAGGCGGACCGCGCCGGCACCCGGTGCGGCGACGAGGTCGTGCACGGCCGTCAACATCGGCCACACCGACAAGGCCGCGGTCAGGATCACGTTGTGGTGCAGCTTGCACTGCGTCCACGTGCCGAGCACGGCGGCGACGAGCCCGAACAAGGCACTCGCGTGTCGACAACCGAGGCGGCGCAGGAAGACCCACGCGAAGTAGCCGAACAGCACGAGGTGCACGAGATACCACCAGCCATACCACTGTTCGCTCGGCAAGAAGAGCAGCAGCAGGTTGATCGGTTGCCAGGGCTGCGCCATCTGCGGCACGAACGGCGCGCCGCTGCCGATGTCGCGGGTCCAGCGTGGCCACTCCGCGGCGGCGAACCGGTCCTGCATGACGCGGTCCCAGCACAGCGACTGCATGTACTTGTCGGCCATGCCGAGGTTGCCGCGGTAGGCCGTGGCCGGATCGAACGTGCCGTTTCCGATCGCCTCGGCCATGTGCACGTCGAACAGCTCGACCGGGTGTGGCACGAGCGCGCGCCCGGGCAGGAGACCGTCGCGCAGGAACAGGACCGCACACAAGAAGGCCAGCGCCAGCGCGGAGAGGTGCTGGCGCCGCGTCGGCGGAGCTGTGGCGGAAAGCACGGCACCACGATGCAGCACCAGCCCGGCGAACACAACCATGGCACCGCGCGGACGTTTCGCGGCAAAGCCTGTCTGCCATGCCATCGCGTGCTCTTCTATGAGAGGGCCACCTCCGTCAAGCGCCTTGGTGCTGCTCGGTCTGGCGATGACGAACGACTCCGCTGGCTTCTATTCGCACTATTGAAGGCCACATGTCGGGCCGGTGCATCATGAGATCCGTCCGATCCGGCGCTGCCATCTATCGTTCGACCTCGAGGGTCAAGCGCGCAGTCGCAGTCGCCGGGATCGGGCGGTGAGTCGGTCGGTCGCCGTGACGAGGCATCACGGGTTGTTCGAGTTGGTAATGGGTTCCTCGTCAGCTGCGGGCAGCAGCGAGGTTCCGGGGTTGGAAGGAAAGACAGGAAGACACCGAGTCTTCCTGAGTTAGCGGCCGCACCCTGTACTGGACAGGGGTGCGGTCGCGCGAGTGCGCACCGCCGCGAGGCCGTAGCGACGGACGCTGGAAGCGCTGCAGGGCACGTGACGCGCCGAGAGGTCGATGAACCCCGAGCGGCGCATCGCGGCGCGTGACTTGCATCGCTGGAAGCGTTCGTCGCGGCACCGGAGCGGATGCATCCGCAGCAACGCCAAGTGGGGTAGGCATCACGCCACCGCCTGCTTCGTGCTGTTGCGTAGCGGCTCGTAGGGGACACCGCTGACCCATAGCCGGTGCAGCAGTACCGCCAGCTTGCGCGCCACGGCGACGACTGCGCGCTTCTTGCCGTTGCTGCCGCCGCGTTCACACAGGCGCAGGCCATAGCGGCGCAGATCCGAGTCCTTGCCGAACGGGCCGAGGATGTAGTGCGACGCGACCACGAGCAACCGCCGCAGGTAACCATCACCGCGACGATGGATCGACAACTGCGGATCCGAGTCGCCAGAGGCTCGCTTGTCCGGAGTCAAACCGACCCACGCGCCCACGTCGCGACTGCGCCGGAAACGGCGCGGATCGCCGACGGTCAGTGCGTAGGCCATCGCGACCACAGGGCCGACGCCGGACACCTGGCGTAGCACCTTCACCTCCGGGCGTCGGACCGCGGCGACCTCCTGCAGGCTGGCATCCAGCTCATCGATGCGTCGATCGAGGTCGCCGAGTGCCTCGAGCACCGGCTTCAGCGCCGGCTGCAGGTTCGCGGGGATCAGATCTGCCGCCCGCCGGTGGAAGCAGGAGGCCGAGCACGCCGGCAGCTTGAAGCCGAACGACTTCAGGATGCCACGGACGTGACAGACGAGCTTCGTCCGCATGCGCACCAAGATGTCGCGACTACGCAGCATCGACAGATCCGCCTGCGCCTCGAGTGTGCGATGGTGTGCAGCGCCGAGCAGCTCGGGGACGCCTACGGCCAGCCGGGCGAGTGACTCCGCGTCGCGACGGTCGGTCTTGCGGTTGCCAGCGACCAGTTTCTGCACGCGGCGCGGATCGACCACCATCGCTTCGTGACCGAGCTCACGCAGCAGATGGCTGATCCACAGCGACTGGGAGCCAGCTTCGATGACGATCCGGCGCGGGGCAATGCCCCCGAACTCGCGAGCGAGGGCCTCCCGCGTTGTCTTGAACTTCCCACGACCGACGACTTGCCGCTGCTCGTCCAGCGTGCAGAAATGCGTCGTTCGATCGCCGAGGTCGAGGCCAGTGGTCAGGGTCACCAAGATCACGGGGGATGTGGGCAGCGTCACGGGCGATGCAGTAGTCTCGGTCACGGGTCAGTCTCCTTGGCCTTCGAGGCCGTTACGTGTTGCAGCCGTTGTACGGACTGCGCTGGAGACTGGCCCTCTCATCTCATCTATCGTGGCGCGCTGTTCGCGATGACCGATCCCGACCACGAGCGCAACCCTCGAAGCACAACATCTCGAGAAGCTCGAGAAGAACCTTCGGACCCGCGCCGCGAACGGTCGGGCGACCTCTGGCCCCGCCGCGACCTGTGGATGTTGCTCGGCATCACGATCGCCGGCACAGCACTGCGCCTGTTCCGCATCGAGCAATGGTCGCTGTCCGCGGCGGAGGCCTCGACGTGGCGCGAAGTGACGACGCCGTTCGCCGGCGACACCCTCACGGGCTGGTACCCGCTGCCATTCTGCGCGCTGCGCTGGTTGTTCGACGCCGGCGTGCTGGCCACGTATCGCGAGGACTGGCTGCGCCTGCCGTTCGCGTTCATCGGCATCCTCGCCGTGCCGTTGGCGGCAGCGGCCGCCGGCCGGCTCGCCGCGCGTTCCACGGCCCTGCTCACGGCGGCGCTGCTCGCGCTGCACCCGTGGCACGTGGCCGTGAGCCAGACGGCCACGACACCCGGTATCGCGCTCTTCTTCGCGATGGCCGCCGTTGCGCTGGCTCCGCGCGGAAGAGCCCGCTGGTGGCGTTGGCTCGGTCCTTCGTGCTGTCTCCTGCTCGCGGTCGCGTGCGATCCGTTCGCGTGGCTGCTGGTCCCCGTCGTCGCAGTACTCGTGTCGGCCAGCGCCTGGCCCACGGCCTTGGCGCGCCGACCTGGTCGTGACGATGGCGAACACGCTCGTGCCTGCGTGATCGCGGCGGCGAGCACTCTGTTGGTGGTCGCGTCGGTGTCGTGGGCCGCGCGCGGGCCTTCGTCCGCCGACGCCGAGTCGGGTGTTGGGTGGCTAGGCGTAACCTTGCTGCGCGTGGAGCTGCCGGTTGCGTTGTGTGCGCTCGCCGGCCTCTTGTTCCTGCGACCGTGGCCGTGGCGGCTCGCCGTCGTCATCGTCGTGCCAGGCTTCGTGCTCGGTGCCGCGGCTCTTGTCGGGAAGCCTGCTGACCCCGATGCGCTCGTGTTCGTGCTGCCTGCCCTGCTGCTGCTCGCAGCGAGCATGGGCGAGCGCTGTTGGCTGCTCGCGCGCAACGCCGCCTCGAGTAC
>DASRJH010000079.1:0-11602 GCA_035649575.1 Planctomycetota bacterium | reverse complement strand
CTACCTGCTGGCCACCCCGTGGTCCGATCCGGTGGAGTTCACGGGCCAACAGACGCAGACGAGCCTGTGGAAGGGCATGCAGGACGTGATCGCCGAGCGATACAGCCGCGACCCGGCCAAGGCCGTCAAGGAATGGCTGTCCCTGCTCGACCAGTTCGATCGGCTCGACGCGCAGATGAAGACGATGCAGGACCAGATCGACGAGGCGCGCGCGGCAGAGGGGCCCGAGTCTTCGAGGGCGAAGAGCCTCGAGAAGCGCCTCGCGGATGCGCGCAAGGAGCACACCGAAGCGCTGGCGCGTGAGGAACGCGTGCGCGACATCGGCTTGCTCCCGATGCCGAAGAAAGTAGCGGCAGCTGGTGCCGCTGGCGGCCAGAAGTAGTCCGTGCGAGAAGTAGCCCAGCAAGAGCAGCAGGCCGGCGGGCGTTGCCCGACGGCCTGCGGCACGCGTCGCGGAAGCCGCGATCACCGGCCGACCTTGACCTCGAGCGACGCCGCGCCGAGCGCAACGGTTACGCGGTTGCCGGCTCGCTGCTACTACAGACACTCCATCCCATCGACGACTTTGACCTCGCCGCGTGCCACCGCGGCATCCACGTGGAGTAGGCGTCATGAATCGACACTTCGAGAGCTTTGTCTTGCCGGCGCTGGGTGTCTTCGCGATCGCGTGCAGCTTGCCTGCACAATGACCACCCAGTAGCCCCCCACCGACCCCTGTGTATCAGGGGCCACCAGCGAGTCCGGGGCCAGGCGCCCCCCAAGGTCCCTCCGGCCCAGTCTCGGAACCGACGAGCCCCGGTCCTTCGGGACCGAGTTCGCCTGGTCCCTCAGGTCCCAAGGCGCCGGCACCACCGCCTCCCGCCGCTACCGGTCCCGCAACCGGTGGAGCTGCCCCGTCCGCGCCCGGAATGAGCGGCCCGACGACGGGCGTGCGAGGCATGTTATTCACCTTTGAGCGCGGTCCGACGTCCAGGGACAGGTTGAGGATCGATTGGCGTCACCCCGTGCCTCCCCTCCCCGTAGGGATCTCGACCTACGCCGAGAACGCGTTGCCGCTCGAGGTGGCGCTGCAGGTCCTCTGGGAGGGTGATGAGCGACCGTTGCTCGTGTTGCGCGAGTGCTCGTTCTGCCAGGGCTCGGATCAGGCCTTGTTGCGGCGCACGTCGAACAACGACCGCACGATACTGTTGACGAAGTGGTTCCGCGTCGTGCGTCTGCCGCCACACGTGACCGAGGCGCGTCATCCATTCCACAACTTGTTCGCTGGCTACGTCTGGAAGGGCAACCCGCACTTCTACTTGCTGGCCACGCCGTGGTCCGAGCCGGTGGAGTTCACGGGCCAGCAAACGCAGACGAGCCTGTGGAAGGGCATGCAGGACGTGCTCGCCGAGCGCTACAGCCGTGATCCGGCGAAGGCCCTCAAGGAATGGCTGTCCCTGCTCGAACAGTTCGATCGTCTCGACGCGCAGATCACGTCGATGCAGGAACAGCTCGACAAGGAGCGCGCCACGGATGGGCCCGAGTCCTTGAGGGCGAGGAGCCTCGAGAAGCGCCTCGCGGAGGCGCGCAAGGAGCACACCGAAACGCAGGCTCGTGAGGAACGCGTGCGCGACCTCGGGTTGATCGCGTGGCCGAAGAACGTAGCGGCAGCTTGGGCCGCTGGCGGCCTGAAGTAGGCCCAGCGAAACAGCCCTGTGAAAACGGCAGGCCGTCGGCAGACGAAGCCGGCGGCTTGCCCCTGCGAACGCACGGCAGAAGTCGCGATCAGCGACCGACCTTCACCTCTAGCGACGCCGCGCCTTCCCCGACAGGAAGCCGCACGGGCTGCGCCGTGAGCTCGGGACCAGGATCGTTCGACACGCGCACGGTGAACTCGCCGGGCGGCGCCACGTCGATCTCGACGACACCTTCCGCATCGGTCGCCAGAGAGCCCGGGCGTTGGAAGTCGTCTGCCTCGATGCGCACGCGGCGGTTACGCAGCGGCTCGCCGTCGTTGCCGCGCACGAGGAGACGCAGCCGGCGCGTCCTGCCTTCGATGCGCAGCTCACGCGTCTCGCCAGCAACCAGTGTCCAGCGATCGGGCAGCGGCAGGATCACGTGCCCGGGACCGGGCTGCGACGGGAACGCGAGCTGGGGACCGATCACGCCCGGCGCGACCAGCGTGCGGAAGCGGCCGTCCTTGCCGGTCGGGACGCGCACGGAAACCAGCGGCTCGGGTTCGAGACGCCGCAGGAAGAACTGTCCGTCGGCCAACGGCACGCCATCGAGCAGCACGAGGCCCGTGGCCACGGCGGGCAGGAACGCGCCGACCGCGAACTCGCGTTCGATCACGCGCCCACCCACCGCATCGATCTCGCCGAGCGCGTGGTTGACCGCGCCCGTGTGCACTTCGTTGCACACGAGCCAGCCCTCGAGCCGAAGCGCTGCGACGCCGGGCGGCAGCGGACCGAGCGTGAACGTGCCGTCGGCCGCGACCTCCGCGCGCGTGATCTCGCGCCCGCGCGTACGCGGCGCGCCGGCCGCCGTGACCCGCGCAACGACCGCCAGACGCCGTTCGGGTCTGCTCTGACCGAGCCCGAGTCCCGGCAATGCGTCCACGGGCACGAGCCGCCCGCGCAGCACCGTCGCGGCCTCGAGCACGATGCGCACGCGGGGCTCGCTCGCACTGACGACGACCTCGCGCGCGAACGGCAGGTGGGTCCTGCATCGGGCCTGCAACAGGAAGCGACCCGGCGGCGCGCTGAAACTCGCGACCCCTTGTCCATCCGTCGCGCCCGATGCGATCGACACCTGGCGGCTCCCGCGCAGGCCCGACGAACGCACTCCGCGCAGGCGCTTGTACGGCAGCGCGGCGTCGGCCGGCGCGCCGAAGCCGGCGAGCAGATCGACGTCACAGCCGGGGACTGGCGCGCCCGCGGCATCGACGGCGTCCACGCGCAGAGCGACGCAATCGGGCACACGCACGGTCCATTCGCCGCGCGGACCGTCGTCCACGACGAACCGCTCGGGACCGGCGACCGCGAGCGCCTCGTCGCGCGGCAACAGCAGCACCACGTGCTCGCCGCGCCGCAGGTCCTCGAGCAGAACGCCACCCTCGACACGTTTCATCCTGGCCGCCGTGTAGTCGAGCCACGACTTGTTCGCACCGGTGAGCTGCCCGTAGAGCAGATCGAACTCCTCCACGCGTCCGCCGCGCGCGTCGACCGCCCGCACGGTGACGGCAGCGAGCGGCTGCATCACGACGACGACGTCGCGCTGTCCCCATGCCACCCACTGGCCCTCGGGAGGCCGCACGTGTTCGAGCCGTGCTGCCTGTGCGCTCAACTCGACTCCGGCCTTGCCGCGATCGAAGTGCGGCGGACCACGGTGCAGCACGAACGTGCCCTCGGGACCGCTGTTGGCCCGGCCTCGCGCGCCTTCCCCGTATGCCCACAGTGCGACGCCCGCGACCGGCAGGCCCGCGCGATCCACGACGCGGCCCGTGATCGACTTCGCCGGATCGGGCCGTTCGACTTCGATGCGCACGAACTGCTCGCCACCTTCGGGCACGCGCACCTTGCGCGGCGCGACCAGGGCACCGGTGCCGTCCACCGACAGATACCATTCGCCGGCCGCCACGGGTGACGCCATCGCGAAGTGTCCGCGCGCATCGCTCGACGCGCCGTGGGAAGTCGAGAAGGCCATCGGCGACGGTTCGCCACCGAGCATCAGCAGCTGCACATACGCGTCCGCGACCGGCGCACCGGCCGTGTCGACCACTTCGCCGCGCACGCCAGCTGTGCGCGTCAGCAACACGTCCCCGAGGTCCCACGACCCGTTGGCCTCAGCTGCTTCGCGCCGCCCGCTCATCGGCGCGCGGTCTCTTGCCGTCGCCTCGAGCCGCAGGTTCTTCTGACCCGCGAACGCGAGACGCAGTTCGAATGTGCCGTCGTCCCGACTCGCGACCGCGGCCATCGGCTCGCGCTCGGCGGTGGGACCTGCCGCGTCGTCGTCTTCGAGCACACGCAGGCTCGCCTGCAGCGGCGCGCGCGTCTCGGCAGCCAGGCATCGGCCGTGCACGAGCAGCTCCGCGTCCTTTGCGGCGGGCGGCTCGGGTGCCTTGCGCACCGAGCCACTCGCGTCCGACACGGCGCGCACGCCTTCAACTGGTGTCGTCGCGTCCGACGTCGCTCCCGCAGGCGCATCGGGGGGCACGACCTCGCGCCAGGGTCCGAGCCACCACGCGCCCGCGAGCATCCCCACCGCGACGAGGCACACGAGGAGCCGGAATGGACGTGCTTTCGGCATGCTGTGCCTACGATGGCCGCGCGGACATTGCAGGGGAAGCGGCAAGAAGTCCTCCGCCACAGGTAGCGAGCTGGTCCCCGCCCGACCGGCACTACGATGGCGGCCATGCACCGCGCCGCCGTTCCGCTCGTCGCCCTCCTGCTGGTCGCCGCGCCGTCGCCTCAGGAGCAGGCGGCTCCTGCGCGCGAGCAACGCGTCGCGGTCGTGAGGATCGCGCTCGCGGCCGTGGACCCGATCGACACGGAGTTCGGCGCGGTCGCGGTGAAGGCCGCTGCGTTCCACGGTGCGAAGGTGATCGACTGGGATGGCCGGGACGCGAAGGCGCTGCGCGCGTTGCTCGCGGACGCGAACGCGCCGACCGACATCCTGTTCTTCGTGCGCCCCGAGCGCTTCCACATGATGCTGCATCGCAGCATCCTGCTGTCGCTCTGCGACCTCGACGGCGATGCGCTGCTCGACGCGACGTTCGGCTACCTGACGGCGCGCGACGCCAAGGCGCTCGACGGCCTGTGGCAGCGCACCGAGGCGCTGCACCGCGACGGCCTGCGCTCAGGCGTCTGGCATTCCGCCGGCGTGACCACGGGCATGCGCTCGACGACCTACCGCGGCCATCGCTCGGAGCTCGAGAAGGCGGCCGGCTTCGCCGGCGACAGCTTCTACTTCGGCTGCGTCGAGAAGGACCCCGACGTGCGCACGTTCGTCGCGGCGACGCTGCCCAGGCTCGCAGAGGCGTCCGTGCTCACTTTCAGCGGCAACGGCGACCCGCAGGGCATCTGGCTGTTCGAAGGCAAGCGCAACCTGAAGCGCGAGTTGCATTGGGACTACGAGCCGCAGCGCGTCGGGAGCGATCCCGACGGCGCGATGCCGCGCGTGCTCGCCGACCAGGTGCGCGCCCAAGCCCTTGCCGGCGCCATCGTGTGGAGCGGCACGTGTCACTCCGCGGCAACGCACGACGTCTGGCTCGAAGGCGACATCGTCTCGACGTTCGGCAAGGCACCGCACGGCACCGTGCACGAGCTGCCGCTCGAGCAGAGCCTCGGCCTCGCGTTCCTCGATGCGGGCGCGACGGCACTGCTCGCTCCCGTGGGTCCGAACCACGGCCTCGCAGTGCTGCGCGAAACCTCGTTCGCGCTGCAGCACGGCGCGTCGCTCGGCGAGATCCTCAAGTCGACCTACGACGACGTGCTGCTCGCGGCGAAGGGGCCCCTGCGCCTCGACCTCGCGGTCGACGGAGTGATCGTGAAGAACGGCGAACACGTGATGCAGGGCGGCGGCGCCAACCGCGTGTTGCTCGGCGACCCGACGCTGCGGCCGTTCCGCGCCACGGTCGATGCGCGCGAGACGATCCGCGTCGAGCCGGCCACCGGCGGCGCGTTCACCGTTCACGTCGAATGGGCCGCGGGTTTCCACGCGCGCGGCTGGGACATGTTCGGCACCGACAAACAGCGCGGTGCCTCGGTGCCCGTGAGGATCGCCGCCGACACGCTGTTGCCGGCGTCCTGCGCGAGCGTGCGCGCCACGGTGCGCGGCTCGCTCGCGACGGGCGAGGAACTGCCGCTCGTGCTCGGCCACGCCGTGCTCGAGACGTTCGCCGGCCGCCGCTGGCTGCATCTGCAGGCGAACGGACCACGCGACGTCGTCGAGAGCAAGGCGCTGCGTGTCGCCTTCGAAGTCGCGCCGGCCAAGAACTGATCGGACGGCGCCTGTGCCCGACGTCACTCAGGGCCCCACGGCGTGGTATGGCGCCGTTCGCCGCCGTGCCGCACCGCGTTCTCGCCGTGGCGGTCGCGGATCGCGTCCATCGCGCGCAGTACCTGTTCCCTCTTCTTCGGCAACGATGCGAACAGCCCGCGCTGCACGAGCACCTCGTGACCGACCAGCGATGCCGCGGTCACGCCGAGCAACCGCACACCGGGTTTCCCGTTCCAGCAGCCGTGCAGCAGTTCGCGTGCTGTGTGATAGAGCTCGAGGTCGTCCGCGGTCGGCGCCACCTTGCGCTGGCGCACGAGCGTCGTGAAGTCGGGATGGCGCAGCTTGAGGCGCACGACCGTGCCGCGCACACCCTCGCGGCGAAGCCGGCGTCCCACCATCTCGGCGAGCTGCAGCAACGTCTCGTGCACCTCGTCGGTGCTGGTCAGGTCCTCGACGAACGTCATCTCGTGCCCGATCGACTTGGCCGCGCGTTCCGTCTCGACCTCGCGCAGGTCGAGCCCGTTGCTGAGCACGTACAGGTGTTCGCCGAGGTTCTTGCCGAAGGCCGCCACGAGCTGCGCCTCGGTGCGCGCCTGCACGTCGCCGATCGTGCGCAGCCCCGCGCGTTCGAGGTGCTGCTGCGTGACCGCACCGACCCCCCAGAGCCGCGACACCGGCAGCGGCGCGAGGAACGCGCGCTCGGTGCCGGGCGGCACGACGACCAACGCGTCGGGTTTCCGCAGATCGCTCGCGACCTTCGCGACATACTTCGACGTCGCGACGCCGACCGACACGCAGAGCTGCGTCGCGCCCTTCACCTCGGCCTTGATGCGGGCGCCGATCGTCGGGCCGTCGCCGAACAGGGCCCGGCTGCCCGTCACGTCGAGGAACGCTTCGTCGAGCGAGAGCGGCTCGACGAGGTCCGTGAACCGGCCGAACACCTCGCGCACCTGCGCCGCGACGGCGGCGTAGACCTCCATGCGTGGCACGACGAAGATGCCGTGCGGACAGAGTTGCTTCGCGCGCACGCCGGGCATCGCCGAATGCACGCCGAACTTGCGAGCTTCGTAGCTCGCCGTGCTGACCACCTGGCGCTTGCCCGAGCCGCCGACGATCACGGGCTTCCCGCGCAGCTCGGGCCGATCGCGCTGCTCGATGGCCGCATAGAACGCGTCCATGTCCGCGTGCAGGATCGTGCGCTGCTGGTCGCTCGAAGAGCTGACTGGAGGTTCCACTCGTCGTCGCAGCGGAACCGACACGGGCCCCGCCGGGTCCCGACAAGGATGCCCGAGGTCGCGCGCTAGAACCAGTCGGGCGCCATCTCGGGGTCCAGACCCATCGCCTGCAGGATCAGCGACTGCACGTATACGGGGTCGATCGAGAACTCCTTCAGGGTCTCGTAGCACGAGCCGGCCTTGACCGACAGCAGAGCGAGGGCCAGGTGCTCGGGCTCGACGATCGTGCTGCCGAGCTGCCGCGCGGCGTCCTTCGCGCGTTCGAACACGGTCTTCACGTGGCGATTGAACGGGCCGTTCGGCACGGCCGGTTCGCGCGGCAGGCTCTTCACGTAGCCCGAGAACATGTCCGGGTCGACGTTGAGGTCCTGGAAGATGTGGTTCAGGCAGACGCTCTGGTCGACCGTGAGCCCGTAGATGATGTGGCCCGTGGCGACCGACTCGTCGGCCAGCAGCTGCGCGAGCTCTTCGGCCTTCTTGATGGCCACGACAGTCTTCGGGGCGAAGTCCTCGAACATAGGGGGGCAGGACTCTAGCGAGGGGGTGGGATGGACGCTACCGGGGCCAGGAGTTCTCATCGCAGTACCTTCGCGTACAGGATAGTCCCCTGGCGGTGTCTTGGTCTCCGATGTCGAACGAACCGCCCCCTGCCTTGCAACGGCTGCTCGATGAAGTGCCGTTCGTACGGCTGCTTGCCCGGACGCTGTTGGCCGAGGAAGCCGACGAGATCGTGCAGCGCACGTGGCTGCAGGCAGTGCGGCACGGCGGCCGTGGCGTCGAACAGCCGCGATCCTGGCTGGGGCGCATCGTGCGCAACGTGGCGAGCAATCTGCGGCGCGACCGGTCCCGGCGGCAAAGGCGCGAACACGACGCCGTGGCGCCGGGCTGCGTGCCGTCGTCTGCCGAGCTCATGCAGCGTGAGGAGCAGCGGCGGCTGCTCGTGGCTGCCGTCGATCGATTGCCCGCGGCGTTGCGCGCCGTCGTGCTGCTGCGCTTCTTCGAAGGGCTGCCGCCGCGAAAGATCGCAGCCCGACTCGACCTGCCCGTGGCGACGGTCTGGAACCAGCTTCGCCGCGCGCTGCAGCTGTTGCGCGAGGGACTCGACGCCGAGCACGGCGGGAACCGGCGCGCGTGGTTGTTGCCGCTCGTGCCGTTCGCGGCCGGCGCGAACGGAATGCCGTGGGCCGGGCCACTGGTGCCGGCGAGCACCGTGTCCGTGTCGACTCTCGGAATCGGAGTACTCGCGATGACGATGAAGACCAAGTTGGTGACGGCAGTCAGCGTGCTGTTGGCGGCGACCGCGGTGTGGGTGCTGTTGGCGACGCGGGATCCTGTCCCGGCCGACCCCGCAGCAACTGTCCACGTTGCCGGGCAGCCCACCATCGCGACGGCGAGCCTGCCGCGCGATGCAGTCGCGACGGCGACCGTCGACGCACCCGGCCAGCGCGAGGCCGTCGTCGCGCCCGCGACCGAGGTATCACCGACCGGGACGCTGATCCTGCACGTGCGTTGGGGCGACGACCACACGCCCGCGGCGGGAGTGACGATGCTGCTGCGCCGCATCGGCGGCGAGGCGCGCTTCGATGGCCTGCGGCGGACGACCGATGCCTCGGGCGACGTCCGGTTCGAGTCGCTGGCGCCGGGCCCGGTGTACACGATCAGCGACCGCAGCGGCCTGCGCCGCGGCGTGTCGCGCATCCAGATCGAAGCCGGCAAGAAGACGGAGACCGAACTCGAGCTCGAGGTCGGCATCACGGTCACCGGCATCGTGGTCGATGCGACCGGTGTGCCGGTGGCCAATGCGATGGTCGAGGTGGGCATGCCAGGCCGAGCAGACGCCGACCTCGAGCCGCTCGCGACGACGGGCGCCGACGGCCGCTTCTCGGTGCGCGGTGCGCCGGAGATGTGCGTGCTCGGCGCACGCGCCGCGGGCCACGCGTCTTCGCGCCTGCGGACGATTCATGGCAAGGAGGGCAACACTGCCGAGGTGCGGCTCGAGCTCGGTCCCGCTGGCGGCGTGGTCGACGGTTTCGTGTTCGGACCGGACGGCGCTCCCGTCGAGAACGCCATGGTGGTCGTCGGGCGCGGCCGCACTGCAGGCGTCGGCATGGAGCGCGATGGCGGTCCGCCGATCCCGGCGCTCGTGCGCACCGACGCGAGCGGCCACTTCCACGCCGTCGGCATTCCGGCCGGCGAACAGCCCGTACAGGTGCGTGCGATCGGCCACGCGCCGTGGGCCGGACAGTGCCTCGTGCCGGCCGCAGCGTCGACTTCCCTGCGCGTCGACCTGACCGCCGGTGCTGTGTTGCGCGGTGTCGTGCGCGATGCGGCGAACGCACCCGTTGCAAATGCCGACGTCGAGATCGGCAGGTGGGAGGATTTCTCGCATCAGCTCACGCGCACGGCGAGCGACGGCGCGTTCGAGTTGCGCGGCCTGCCGCCGGGCGAGCTCGAGGTGAAGGCCCGCTCGGACGCAGCTGGCCGGGCAGCGCGGCGCGTGCGCGTGGAGGCCGGAGGAACGGCGACTTGCGACCTGCAGTTGTCGCGCGGGATCGAGCTGCGCATACGCGTGCTCGACGAGAAGGACGCGCCGGTCGCGGAAGCGATCGTCGAGTGCTTCGCGAACCGCCCGTCGGGTGGCGACGCGTGGTTCGTGTTCGCGCGGACCGACGCCGAGGGAAGGGTCACGGCCGCCAACTGCCCCGAACAGGGCGGCATCAGCGTGAGCGTGCGCGCGAGCGGCTTCGAGGAGCTGCGGCTCCCGGACGTGGATCCGAAGCAGAGTCCGCTCGAGCTGCGCGCCGTGCGGGCGGCGCCGCGCAGTGCACGCATCACGGGCAAGGTCGTCGCGCCCGACGGTCTGCCGGTCAGCAATGCTTCGGTGAACGCGCACCGGAGCGACCGCCCCGATCAGTCCGGTATGAAGCCTACGGATGCGGAGGGACGCTTCGAACTCGGTCCCCTCGTGCCCGGTACCTGGACCATCATCGTGCGCGCGTCTTCGTACCCGAACTACACGAGCGAGCCGCACGAGCTTGCGGCCGACGCGGTGTGGGATCTGGGGTCGGTGCAGTTGGTCGCCGGCGGAACCGCGGTCGTGCGCGTCGAAGGCGACCGGACCGATGTCAACTTCGCGATCGTGAGCGCGGCTGGCAAGGGCTCGACAGGCTTCTCGGAGAGCCACGACGCGCTGGTGTCGGGAGCACTCGTGCCGGGCGACTACCGGTTGCTGGTCAAGGGCAAGACGGTCGCCGCGCAGTCGCTCCCGTTCACCGTGCGCGGTGGCGAGAAGTCCTCGCTCACCGTGAAACTGCAGCCGGGAGTGCGCCAGCGTTTCGAACTGAAAGCGTCGGCGTCGAGTACACCGCCCACCGATGTCACGCTGCACATCCACCGCGGCACGGAGCTTCTCGTGCGGACGTGGGTCTCGCTGCGCGACGACCCCACCGGCGAGGTGTGCCTGTCGCCGGGTGACTACCGCGTGTCGTTGCAAGTCGAGGGACGCACCGTCGCGAGCGCCGCGTTCTCAGTCGGCACGACCGAAGGTCCGCCGCTGCGGCTCGAGGTGCGCTGACACTCGCGCCGCGGCGGCCCGCAGGGATTGCGGTCGATGTCCACGCCGCTACCGTTGGACCGATGCGAAAACTGTCGGGTCCCGAGCTGGTTGCGGTGGAGGAATACCTCGCCGATGAGGTGCGTTCCGCTGCGCGGCACGAGTACGTGGGAGGCTTCACCTACGCGATGGCGGGGGCGAGCAACGCGCACAACCTGATCGCGACGAACTCCCTGGTGGCGCTCGCCAACCGCCTGCGCAAGGGTCCGTGTCGGCCCTTCAACTCGGACACCAAGATCCGCCTGCGGCTTTCGTTCGGGGTGCGCTTCTACTACCCGGACGTCTCGGTCACGTGCCGCCCCAATCCGCAGAGCGACTCGTTCCAGGACGAACCGGCCGTGGTCGTGGAGATCGTTTCGGCGGAGACTCGTCGCATCGACGAAGGCGAGAAACTGCTGGCCTACACGGCGATTCCCTCGCTCGCAGCCTACCTGCTGATCGAGCAGGAGTCGGCGCAGGCCGTGGTGTTCCGGCGAGCCGAGCAAGGTTTCGTGCGCGAGGTGCACGCCGGACTCGATGCAGCGATCCCGCTGTCGGAGATCGGCTGCGAGCTGCCGCTCGCCGAGGTCTACGACGGAGTCGAGTTCTCCGAGGGCGCGTAGAGTCCGAGTTCGAAGCTCCGCCGCTGCGACTCGAGCCCCGCGGAAGGCGGTCGAAGCCTAAGCTTGTGCCGGATTCCAAGAAGTCCGTACACACACGGACCGCTTCGGTGTCTCTTCGGCATGGACACGCCACACCCCAGCCTGCAGCGGCTCATGGACGAAGCGCCCTTCGT
>DASRJH010000078.1:0-2289 GCA_035649575.1 Planctomycetota bacterium | reverse complement strand
CGCGCCATGCTGCCTGGACAGCTGAGCGGCTCGGTGAGCTACCACATCGAAGCCGTGCACAACGGCACCACGACGGTGCGGCTGCCCGCGAGCGGCGAGTACTCGTACACGACGACTGGGGGTCCGTTCGTGGGCTTCCACCTGCAGGACTTCGAAAGCGGCGCTGCGGGCTGGACGCACGGCCTCTACAGCGGCGTCACCGACGACTGGCAGATCGGCGCGCCGCAGGGCAAGTTCAGCGTGGTTTCCGGAGTCTCGTGGGCCGACCCGACGGCGGCGGGCAGCACCGGTTCGGTCTACGGCACCGACCTCGGGGCCGGCACGAGCAACGGCCGCTACCCGAACAGCGTCAGCTACTGGCTGCGCTCACCCGCGATCAACTGCACGGGCCAGTTCGGCTGCTTCCTGCGCTTCAAGCGCTGGTTGACCGTCGAGCAGGGCATCTACGATCAGGCCTCGATCTACGTCAACGGCATCCAGATCTGGACCAACGCGCTGAACAGCCACCACCTCGACGCGGCGTGGCAGGTGGTCGAGTATCCGATCCCGATGGCCGACAACAACCCGGCTGTCACGGTCGAGTTCCGGCTCACTGCCGACGTCGGGTTGAACCTCGGCGGCTGGAACATCGACAACTTCGAGCTCGGCACGAAGAACGGCGTGCCGCTCGAAGCCGAGCTGAGGCTCCTGCCCGAACAGGTGGTGCAAGGCGGAACGCTGACCCTGGCCGTGCAGACCGGCACCAACTCGCGCCCGTTCCTGATCGGCCTCGGTGACCTACCGGGCCCGATCGTGGTCCCGGGTCTGCCGGTGCTGCTGGTCGGTGGCAACGTCGCCGTGTCCAGCGGCTCGACGAATGCCGCGGGAATCGCGATATCCAGCTTTGCCGCCCCGAGCGTGCCGAGCGCGGTCGGGTTGATCTACTTCAGCCAGGTGCTGACGTTCGACGCGGCGTTCACGCAGTGGGCCGTGTCGAATCAACACATCAACCTGATCACGCAGACGCCGTGAGCCTGCTCGCCCGCGAGGCGACCAGGCTCACTCGATACTCGAAGTCGCAACGCGGGCACTGCTACAGCTGGATCGCGAAGCCCAGGAAGAGCTGCTGCCGCTGCACTTCGGTGCGATCGCGATCTCCATACAGAGCGCTGTCGATCTCGCCGAACGTCGTCTGGTGCAGCTGGTAGCCGAGTTCGGCGTGCCAGCCGCCGAACTCCGCGCGCACTCCGACACCGAGCTCGCCCGCCCACCGGCCTGTCGAGTCGCGGTCGTCGCCACCGCGGTATTGCTCGCTGAACCAGGCGTTGCCGATCTCGCCGCCGACGCGGCCGTAGAGATCGAGCGACCAGAGGTCGTGCTCGATCACGCGCCAGGTCGGCTCGAAGAGCAACTTCGGTCCGAGCGAGAGCCATTCGCGTTCGACGCGGGCCCGGTCGTGGTCGATCTCCTGCCAGTCCACGAACAGCCCGAGGCGCAGCGGCATGTGGAACATCGCATCGTGCATCGTGTCGATACGCACGTGCGGGAACACCTGGACACCTTGCAGGCGCGCAACGCCCGGGGCCGGAGCGATCCCGTCGTTGATCGTGATGCCCGAGAAGAGCTCGGTTTCGCTCGACCAGGCCTCGACATGGAGAGCCGCCCCGTTCGTGCCTTCGCCGGACAGCTTCACGAACCAGGCATCGGCCCGGTCGTCGAGCGGCGTGCCCGGGACATGGACAGCGACGTTGCCGGCACCGAGGGCGGTGGCCACGGTGATGCCGAGGCGCTTTGGTTCGAGCTGGTCGATGTGACGCGGCTCCTGCGGTGGCTGAGCACCGTGCGCCTCCGCGCGATGACCACCCGGAGCCGCACACGCGGCCAGTGCGATCAGGGCGACGACGGGTGCAGCGTTGCGCATGGGGAAAGCAGGGCTCTGCGGGAACCAGTATGGCAACCCGGTTCGAGCGCCGGCCACGGGAAAAGACACCCGTCTTCGGTGTCTCACCACATGACCTGGCCACCACAATGGCTGATGGCCTGGCCCGTCATGCCCGAGGCCGCCGTCGAACACAGCCACGCGACGAGCTCGCCGATCTCGCGCGGTTCCAGCATGCGGCCGAGCGGCACGGCCGCGAGCGCCGTCTTCCGAGCCGTTGAAAAATCAGTTTGCATCGCGGCCGCCATCGCCTGCAGACCCGTCGTCGCCATCTCGGTGTCGGTCCACCCCGGGCACACCGCGTTGACCGTGATGCGCCGAGGCGCGAGCTCGAGCGCGAGCGCTTTCGTGAGCCCGATGACGCCGTGCTT
>DASRJH010000077.1:0-17420 GCA_035649575.1 Planctomycetota bacterium | reverse complement strand
CTCAGGTGCCGGCAGGCAGCGGGGATGGTGTTGTCATCACAATCGCTTCCCATGGTGCAAGCGTCCTGCTTCTCCTCACCGTGATCGCGCGCACCGAAACCCGATCCAGTAGCACGCATAACCAGACGAATCCCCCCTGGTCTCGATTGTCGCCAAGTTGCCGGGTCGGTTAGTGATGCTTGCCGCGTACCACGGATCGCCGATCACGACCCGCGAGTAGTAGCGCGGCTGAAACACACCAGCGTGAAGCTCAGGCTGGAGGCTCTCGGTCCACTCGGCCACGTTGCCCAGCATGTGAAACAGCCCTGACGCCGTCGCTGCGTCGGGATGGCTCGTGACATCGCTCGCGCGCTCCAAGTACGCTTCCACCTGGCGCGAGTATGACATCATCGCCTCGTACGGTTGCTTCGTGTTGCCAAGGTAGACACCCGGCACCGCATTCGGCCACGGGAAGAGTCTGCCTTCGGTACCGCGCGCGGCAAACGCCCACTCGGCGTGCGTCGGCAATCGCTTTCCTTCCCATTCCGCATACGCGAGCGCGTCTTGCCAGCTGATCATCACGACGGGCAGTTTGTCCTGCTCCGACCCGGCAGCTATCTGCGCCCAGTATAGCGGCACCGCGGCATCGGGTTTGGCCTGCAGGAACTTCCGATAGTCAGCGTTGCTGACCTCGTAACGATCGAGCAGGAACGGCTCGATCGTCAGTTTCCGGTTGTTGATCCCGGACATCGGGCACCCGGCGTCGTGCAGTTCGAGCACGCCGCCGTCGATCGGGATCATGCGGGTCACGTCCTGTTGCTCGGCGCGCACCACGTGTTCGACCACGACCTCTTCCCCACCGCGCCGGAAGTACCGGGTGAACTCGCGAATGCCAATGCCGTCGATCATTGCCACGATCCGCAGATAGCCGTAGGGCACTGCCAGCGCCTTGATCGGAAGCACACCGAGCTTCTCGAACACCGAGGGCTGACCCGTGACCGGGTCGATCACGCGGTATCCGACCTTTCCCGCGAGATCGCGCCCCGCACCGTCGCGAACAGTCACCGTCAATCGCGGCTTGAAGGGATTCTCAGGGATTCTCTGCATCAAATCGGGGCGGCCGAAGATCAGCGCCGCGCTCTGGAGCTTGATGATGCCGCTCAGCACCTGCTCGTCAGCCAAGGCCAGGCCCTCGGTGGCGATCTTGTCCTTGTTGCCGGACAGGGCCTCACCCGTCTCGATCATGCGCCGCTCCAAATCCGCGAAGGCACGCCGGAGCGCGTCGAGATGCGTCGCTTCGCTTTCCGTTGCAACGTAGCCGGCGGCGTCGAGGTCACGCAGGGTTCGGTACCCGTCCAGAAGCTGCGGCGTGGTCTGCCCGTCGAGTGCGGCCGGCTCCAACACCGACAGTTCGGCCATGAGCCCGGCGAGATGCTGGCGCGCCCCCTCCCTCTTCGCCCACCAGTTCGTCAATCCCATCACGCTTGCGAGGCACGCGACCGCCGCGAGTCCGACCCAATGCCGGCGCGCGCCGTCAACAGTGCGGCGCCACCACGGCGGTGGACGAAACAGGATCCGCTCGTGGGAGAGGAACCGCCGCAGGTCCTCGGCCATCGCCGCAGCCGACGCGTATCTGGCTCCGGCGTCCTTCTCCATCGCCCCGTGGCAGATGGTGGCGAGATCCACCGGCACGCGCGCATTCAACCGATGCACGGGCTTCGGGTTGTCGTACTGGATGCGCGCGCGGACTTCGTCGCTGGTGCGGCCTTCGAATGGCCGGCGCAACGTCAACAACTCATAGAGCACGACGCCGAGCGAATAGACGTCCGTGCGATGGTCGACCGGAGCCGCACTGAGCACCCGCGCTTGCTCCGGGCTCATGTAGTACGGCGTTCCCATGATCGCGCCGTTTTGCGAGATCGCGCCGAAGCGGTTGTCGCGGGCGAGGCCGAAGTCGGAGATGTAGACGCGGCCCTCTCGATCGAGCAGCAGGTTCCTCGGCTTCACGTCGCGGTGCACGATGCCCTGGGAATGTGCATGCTCGAGAGCCTCCGCGACATCGGCACAGAGACGCGCGACGGCGGGGATGTACGCAGAGGTAGCGAACTCAGGCAGCGCGAACTCGCCGTCGCCCTCTCCTGCCTGCAACAGGATCTCCCTGGCCACGTCGTGACCGGGCACGTACTCCATCGCGAAGAAGCGCGAGGTCTGGGTGCGGCCTTCGTCGAAGACCCGGACGACGTGCGGATGCGTGAGCTTGCCCGCGCTCCTTATCTCGCGCTCGAAACGCTCGATCTCCTGTGCGGACATCGACGCCGTTTCGCTGACGATCTTGAGGGCCACGTCGCGGCTGAAGATCTCGTCGCGGGCGAGCCACACCGAGGCCCCCATGCCACCACGGCCGATCTCGCGGATCATCGTGTATTTGCCGAGCCGGTGACCCGCGCGCGCGTCCAGATCGACGGACGGCCGGTCGAGCCAGTCCACGCCTTTGGCACCCGCCGCGAGCAGTGATTCGACCTCCCCGCGGAGCATCGTGTCGTTCGCACACACCTCGTCGAGCAACCCTGCCCGCTGCTCCTCGGGCAGATCGAGGCAACGTTCCAGCACCTTGCGAACGTCCTGCCAGCTCGGATCAGGCATCAGCCAGCTCCCTGGCCAGCCAGGCGCGCGCGATCTCCCACCGGCGCACGACGGTGCGCGGAGAGACGTCGAGGATGCGCGCCGCGTCGGCAATCCCGTAGCCCGCGAAGAAGCGCATCTCGACGACATGCACGAGTTCGGGATCGAGCGCCTCCAAACGCCGCAGCGCCTCGTCCAGCGCCAGCAGGTTCGATCCACTCACGCCAAGGGGCTGGTTCGACTCGCTGAGGGAAACGTGGTTGCCCGCGCGCTTGTCGGATTCCACGAAGCGCACGCGGTCGACAACGACCTGTCGCATCGCGCGCGCCGACGTGGCCAGGAAGTGGGAGCGGTCCGTCCAGTCGTGCGCGTCGTCCCGGAACAGCTTGAGGTAGACTTCGTGGACCAGGCTCGTCGCACCGAGCAGGCCAGAATTGCCCGCGAGGACGCAACGAGCCATCGATCGCAGCTCGCCATACACGATGTCGAACAGCTGCGCCTTGGCCGTCACCTCGCCGTCTTTGAGGCGGGCCAGGATCGCATTGACGTCGGTTCTGTCCACACGCGTCCTTGTGGAGATACCCGTGGGGCCCGGGACCTTTGACCCGGCATACCATTGAAACAGGGGCGGAACCAGTCACGAACGCATAAACGAAAGCAGGCCCGCAATCGCGCCAATGTTTGGCTTGGCTCCCCGGCGTATGCGCACGAGCTGCGTGTGCACACACGTTGCACGCCGTCGCTACAGGCTTGCCCCGCGCCGCAACTTCGGTCAGGAAGTGAGCGTTGCGCCGTCTGCATCTGGCGTCACGGTTCGAGGCTCTGCAGGATGCGCAGATACGAAGCGTAGCGAGCCTGACTGATGCAACCCGCGGCTGCGGCGGCGCGCACGGCGCAGTCGGGTTCGTCGCGGTGGCCGCAGTCCGCGAAGCGGCAACGGCCCGCGGCTGCGAACTCCGCGAAACCACCACGCACCTGTTCGGCATCGAGGCGCTCGAGGCCCAGCGCGCGGATCCCCGGCGTGTCGATGATCCTCGTGCTGTCTTCCAGCCGCCGCATGCTCGACCAGGAAGTCGTGTGGTTGCCCTTGCCGTCGTGGCGAACGGAACCGACCTGACGTCCCCCGTCCGGGTCCAGCGCGTTCAGCAGCGACGACTTGCCGACGCCGGAATGGCCGACGAACACACACGTCTTGCCGGCGAGGTGGGCGCGCAACGAAGCCAGTCCCGAACCCACAGCAGCAGAACACGCGAACACCGGCACCTGCAGCTCGGCATAGGGTGCCAGCACCCGATCGACCTCCGTCGCGTCGGCAACGAGGTCGACCTTGTTCACGCAGATGGCAGGCGCAACGCCTCCGCTGCCGAGCGCGAGCAGGAAGCGATCGATCAGGCCGGGTCGCAGCGGCGGCTCGGCGACCGCGACGGTGATCACCGCGACGTCGACGTTGGCTGCCAGCACGAGGTCGCGATGGTTGTTGCCGGGGTCGGGCCGGCAGAGCCAGCTGCGCCGAGGCAGCAGTGCCTCGATGCGCGGTGGTCCGTCGGTAGTCGTGAACGCGACCTCGTCCCCGACCGCGAGCTGGAACCCGGGGCCGAACAACCGCGCCGCGATCCGCGCCGAAGCCCCCGTGTCGAGATCGACGCGCCCGTGATGCAGTGCGACGACGACCGCACGCGGCAGGTCGGCGGTGTCGCGTTGGGCGATGCCGGCGCGTTGCGACGCAGCACCGCTCTTTTGCATCTTCTCGAACCCTTCCGCGTCGTCGTCCTCGTCCCAATGCCGGCCCGGCCTCGGCCGCGCGTGCCTTTGCGAGGCGCGTCTCTTCTTGGCCTCCTGCTGGCGCCTCTGCTCCTCCTCGCGATCCAACCAATGACGCATCATCCGCGCGGCCCGTTCGCGCATCCGGGCCTTGTCCTGCTCCTCTCGTGCCATGGAATCACTCCGTCTCGAGAACCTGGGATCGAACCGAAAGCCATGCCGCGCGATCGACCGGGCCGATCGTGGCAGGGCGGCTACGGGATCTGCCGCTCGCGGGGGCGAGCGGCGTTCTCAGGAGGCGGAGGATCTCACCAAGCGCGAACGTAGCGCCGCGGCGAGACCGCGGCAAGCTGCGCCACTCTCACCGACCGTGCACTAGCATCCACGCGCATGAACCGCGTGCGGGCCATCCGCGACTATCACGAGCGGACCCAGCACCACCTGCATCGATTCGCCGCTGCCATGGGCTACCTGGACTGGGCCAATCAGCCCGATCCATACCGTCGCTACGGCGGCGCGACGCGGCACCTGCTGCCGCTCTCCGCACCCGATGGCCAGCCGCGGTATCCAGCGTTGTTCGCGCCGCCGGACGCGGACACGCCGCCTGCCGCCGCCGTCGACCTGGCTTCGATAGGGCGCCTGTTCCAGGACAGCCTTGCGCTGTCCGCGTGGAAGCAACACCGCGATACACGCTGGGCGCTGCGCGTGAATCCGAGCAGCGGCAACCTGCACCCCACCGAAGCCTACCTGCTCGCCGGCGCGGTGCCGGGTCTGTGCGAGCTGGCGACGCTGAGCCACTACGCAGTGCGCGAGCACGCGCTCGAACGGCGCGCCGAGATTCCGCCAGCGCTGTGGCAGGCGATCACCACGGGCCTGCCCGACGGTGCGATGTTGGTCGGCCTCACCTCGATCCCGTGGCGCGAGTCGTGGAAATACGGCGAACGCGCTTACCGCTACTGCATGCAGGACCTCGGCCACGCGATCGGCGCGCTCGGTCTTGCCGCCAGAGCACTCGGCTGGCGCACGACGCTGCTGCCGGTGCCCGACGCCGAGCTCGCGGTGCTGCTCGGCATCGACGACCAGCGCGGCCCCGAGGCCGAACATCCCGACGCGCTGCTCGTCGTGCATCGCGACATCGAACCGACGTCGCCGTGGGCGCGCTCGTTCGCCATCGCAAAGAACGCCGTCGAGGCACTCGGGGCCCTGCCTCGATATGGCACGCCGGACCCGCTGAGCCGCGATCACCACGACTGGCCCGCGATCGACGAGGCGATCGACGCAACGCGCCTGCTCGCGAAGCCACCAGCGCTCTTCTGGGATCGACCAGCAGCACCTCGCGACCTCCTGCCGCGAGCCCCCGATGCCGACAGCCGCGTGCTGTTCCACCAGCGGCGCAGCGCGGTCGCGATGGACGGGCGAACGGGCAGCGACGTCGCGAGCTTCTGCGCCACGCTGTTACGCGTCGTCGATCCGCGTTCGCCGCCGCTGCAGGCGCTGCCGTGGCGCGGTCGCGTGCACCTGCTGCTGTTCGTACACCGCATCGCGGGCCTCGCGCCGGGCTTCTACTGCCTCGTGCGCGGGGGCCAGGACCCGCAGTGGTTGCGTTCGCGCATGCGGGCCGAGTTCCTGTGGGAACGACCGGGCGGCATTCCGGCGTCGCTGCCGCTGTTCCTGCTGTTGCCGATCGACTGCCGCGAAGCGGCCCGCACGGTCAGCTGCGGCCAGGCGATCGCCGCCGACTCGGCGTTTGCGGTCGCGATGCTCGCCGAATTCGCGCCGACCCTCGAGACAATCGGGCCGTGGGGTTGGCGCATGCTGCATTGGGAAGCCGGCGCGATCGGGCAGCTGCTCTACCTCGAGGCCGAGGCCAGCGGCCTGCGCGCGACCGGAATCGGCTGCTTCTTCGATTCGGCGGTGCACGAAGTGCTCGGCATCGTCAGCGACGATCTGCGCACGATCTACCACTTCACGACCGGTGGCGCCGTCGAGGACGAACGGCTGCAGGTGTTGCCGCCATACGCCGAGCGCGGGTGAGCCGGGCAAGGCCCCCACGTGGCGCGTTCGGGAAACGGAACACGGCCCGCGACTCCGTTCCAGTTCCGGCATTCCGTGCCGCCGCAGACCCTGGGCGCCACCGCGCGCTACCATTGGCAAGCGAGTTGCATTGGCAACCGGCCCCGAATCACCGTGAACCCTGAAACCCAGGCCCAACCAGCCGTCCGATACGGATCCGCCGACTTCCAGGCCCTCGCCGAGACGCTGTCGTCGCTGATCGCGCTGATCCGGGGCGGCAAGATCATCTACGCGAACCCGGCGGCTTGTGCGCTGCTCGGCTACCCGCGCCAGTGGTTCGTCGACCGCGACTTCTGGGAGGTCGTGCATGCCGACGACCGCCCGCGGGCGATCGCGCGCGGGCGCGCGCGCGCCGCCGGCATGCCGCAACCAAAGCGCGTGCGCGAACGGCTCGTCCACGCCGACGGACACGTGATCTGGATGGACTACTCGATCGACGTCGTGATGTTCGAGGGCCAGCCGACGACGCTCGTCACCGGCCACGACGTCACCGAGCAGCGCCGCATCGAGCAGCAGCTCGAGCGCAGCGAAGCGCGTCTCGCCGAGGCCCAGCGCATCGGCAACATCGGCAGCTGGGAGTGGGACATCCCGGGCGACAGGATCGAATGGTCGGACGAGTTGTGCCGCATCTACGGCACCGGCCCGGCCGAGTTCGGCACGTCGCTGCAGAACTACCTGCACCTCGTGCATCCCGAGGACCGCGCCATGGCGCGCGTCGTGATGGAACAGGCGCTGCGACGCGGTGGCGCGTTCGCGTTCGAACATCGGATCGTGCGGCACGACGGCCAGGTGCGCACGATCTTCGGCCGCGGCGAAGTGTTCCGCGACGCGTCGGGCAAGCCGGTGCGCGCCGCGGGCACGGGCCAGGACATCAGCGAGAAGAAGCGCATGGAGCGCGAGCTGCAGCAGAGCGAGGAACGGTTCCGCAACCTCTGCCTGCAGGCACCCGTGATGCTGATGTCGTTCGACCCCGACGGCAGCGTGCGCGACGTCAGCAACTTCTGGCTGCAGACCACCGGCTACACGCGGCAGGAGGTCATCGGCAAGGAAGGCTTCCAGTTCATCACGCCCGACTCGCGCGAACGGCTGCTGCGGGCGATCGAAGAGAACCAGCGCAACAACGAGATCGTGATCCGGAACATGCCCATTCGCGGCATCTGCAAGGACGGCAGCACGATCGACCTCTTGAGCACGAGCGTCGCCGAGGTCGACGACGCCGGGGAATCGCGCGGCGCGATCTGTGTGCAGATCAATCTCACCGACCTGCAACGCGCCGAGCAGGCGTTGCAGGAGAGCGCCGAACGCTATCGCGCGCTCGTCGAGCACGCGCCCGAGGCGATCATGGTGCTCGACGTCGAGCTCGATCGCTTCGTCGACGTGAACGCGCCTGCCGAGAAGCTGTTCGGCTACTCGCGCGAGAAGCTGCTGACCATGGGGCCGCTCGATTTCTGCCCCGAGCGCCAGGCCGACCGCCGCGCCTCGTGCGAGGTCGTCGAGTGCGAACACAAGAAGGTGCTCGAGGGTGGCACGGCGGTCTTCGAGTTCACACACGTCGACGCGTCGGGCCACGAGATCATCTGCCAGACGCGCCTGTCGCGGCTGCCCGCCGCGGGTCGCCAGCTGATCCGCGCGACGATCACCGATGTCACCGAGCTCAAGCAGCTGCAGGACAAGGTCCGGCACGCCGAGAAGCTCGCGGCCGTGGGCGTGCTCGCCGCGGGTGTCGCGCACGAAATCGGCAACCCGCTGATGGCGTTGTCGATGGCGGCCCAGAGTCTCGAGCGGCGCACGCGCGACGACTACACGCAGAACAAGCTGACGTTGATCCGCGAGCACATCGACCGCATCGCGCGGATCGTGCGCCAGATGAGCGACCTCTCGCGCCCGCCGAGCGGCGTGCGCGCCGAACACGACCTCAACGGGATCGCGCGCCGCGCGGTCGAGATGGTGCGCTACGACAAGCGCTCTCGCAACGCCGAGATCCAATTCGAGCTCGCCGAACACCTGCCGGCCGTCCTGCTCGTCGAAGACGAGCTGACCCAGGTCTGCATCAACCTCGCGCTGAACGCGTTCGACGCGATGGCCGAGAACCCGCCCGATCGGCCGCCGCGCCTGACGATCCGCTCGGTCGCCGGACCGGGCGTGCTGCGCCTCACGTTCCACGACAACGGCCCCGGCGTACCGCACGACCTGCGCTCGCGGTTGTTCCAACCGTTCTTCACGACCAAGGAAGTCGGCAGCGGCAGCGGACTCGGCCTCTCCGTCAGCTACCGGATCCTGCAGGAGCACGCGGGCACGCTGGCGCTCGACGAGGGCGTGACCGACGGCGCTGCATTCGTGCTCGAGCTGCCAGTCGGAGAACGCCTGTGACGTTCCGCATCCTCGTCGTCGACGACGAACCCGCGATCCGCGCCGAGCTCGAGGAGGCCCTGCAGGAAGCGGGCTTCGCGACGCAGGGCGCCGGCAACGGCAACAGCGCTGCCGGTCTCGCACAGCAGCAGTCGTTCGACCTCTGCCTGTCCGACGTGCGCATGCCGGGCTCCGGCGGCATCGACCTGCTGCGGCGACTCACCGAAGCGAGCCCCGAGACGATGGTCATGTTGATGACCGCCCACGGCGAGCTCGACACGGCGATCGAGGCGTTGCGACTCGGCGCCGTCGACTACCTGCTCAAGCCGTTCCGCCACGAAGAGCTGATCGCCAAGGTCCAGCGGCTCGCGGAACACCGGCGGCTCGTGCTCGAGAACCGCAACCTCAGGCGGACCGTCGACGCCGAGGCAAAGAACAGCATCGTCGGCGAAGGTCCTTCGATCCGGAAGGTGCTCGAGACCGTGGACCGCGTCGCGTCGCTGCCGACGCACGTGCTGATCACGGGCGAGAGTGGCACCGGCAAGGACCTGATCGCGCGCGCCGTGCACGAACGCGGTTCGCGCGCGAAGGCGCCGTTCGTGCCGATCAACTGCGCCGCGATCCCGGAACCGCTGCTCGAGAGCGAGCTGTTCGGCCACACAAAGGGCGCCTTCACGGGCGCCACCGAGCACAAAGAAGGGCTGCTCAAGACCGCCGGCGAAGGCACGATCTTCCTCGACGAGCTCGGCGACATGCCGCTGTCGCTGCAGGCCAAGCTACTGCGCGCGATCGAGAGCCGCGAAATCCAGCCGGTCGGGTCGACGCGGCGCGTGCAGATCCAGGCGCGCATCGTCGCCGCGACGCACCGCGACCTGCGCGAGCTCGCGCGCGCCGGCAAGTTCCGCGAGGACCTCTTCTACCGGCTCGCCGTCGTCGAGATTCCCGTCGCGCCGCTGCGCGAACGGCGCGAGGACATCCCGATGCTCGCGAACCACTTCGTCGCCAAGTACGCGCGTGAGCTCGGCCGCCCCGTGCGCGGCATCGCGCGCGACGCGCTGGCCCTGCTCGCGGGCCACGACTGGCGCGGCAACGTGCGCGAGCTGTCGAACGCACTCGAGCGCGCGGTCATCTTCGCGGCCGGCGAGCAGATCACCGCGGCCGACCTGCCCGATCCCGTGCGCGCTGCTGTGCCGCGTGATCCCGAGTACCAGGTGAACCTGCGCGAGGCGACGGCGGAGTTCGAGCGGGCGCACATCATGCGCATCATCGAGCAGTGCGGCGGCAACAAGCGCAAGGCCGCCAAGCTGCTCGGACTCGGCGTGACCTCGCTGTACCGCAAGCTCGGCGCGGCAGTTGCGCCCGCCAACGAGTCACCAGCGTGAGCGTGCTCGCCCGTCTGCTGTAGGCGAAATACCCAGCCCCGCCGAGGCGTTCCGGCCCGCGAACACGCGAACGCCGCACCGTTCCGGATACGGTTCGCACGGTCGCGCGGGCGCGCGTCAGCTCGGGCGCGCTCGACGCGGCACACGCCTTGCTCCTGCCCCCGCATGAATCCTGCCCCAACCTCCTCTCGCCGCCGACCGTGGCTCTCTTCTTCACTGCTGGTGCTCTCGGTCGCCGGCACCGGAGGCGGCCTCGCCGCCTGGAAGAATGACCTGCTCGAGGCCCGAGCCGCCGCCAGCGCGTCCCAGCCCGAGCACAGCGAGACCATCACTGCCGCGCCGGCCGTCGCGCGCGACTACCGCCGCACGACGACGTCGATCGGCACCGTGATCGCACTGCGCTCGATCACACTGCACAACGAGCTCGCGGGCACGGTCGGCAAGGTCAACCTGGTGCCGGGCGCGATCGTCGAGCCGGGCACCGTGCTCATAGCACTCGACGTCGCCGTCGAGCAGGCCGAGCTACACGCGCAGGAGGCGCAGGCCGCGCTCGCGGGCACGGTGCTCGAGCGCATGACGAAGGCGATGGAGAAGGCCGCCGCATCGGCCGTCGACGTCGACCGCGCGCGCGCCGAGCGCGACATAGCACTCGCGCAGGTCGAGCGCACGAAGGCGATCGTCGAGCGCAAGACGGTCCGCGCGCCGTTCCGCGCGCGCGTCGGCATGGCCGACGTGCACGAAGGCCAGTTCCTGCGCGAGGGCACGCAGCTGACGACGCTGCAGGGCCTCGACGACACGGCGCACGTCGACTTCATGGTCACGCAGGCCGTCGCCGCCGGGCTGAACCAGGGCGACGTCGTCGACGTGTTCGCGGCCGGCGCCAAGACGCCGATCGCCGCGAAGATCGTCGCGGTCGACGCGCGCGTCGACCCGAACACGCGCAACGCGAAGGTGCGCGTCGCGATCCCTGACGCGCAGCACGGCCCCGCTCCCGGCGCGTCGGTGCGCGTTCAGGTACCGGTCGGGCCGAAGATCGACGTCGTCACGGTGCCGGTCACCGCGTTGCGCAAGGGGCCGGCCGGCGACCACGTGTTCGTGCTCGCGGAGCAGGACGGCAAGACGCGCGCGCAGCTGCGGCCCGTGCAGAGCGGCACGATGCTCGGCGACGACGTCGTGATCCTCGACGGCCTGAAGCCCGGCGAACGCGTCGCGGCGACTGGCTCGTTCAAGCTGTATCCGTTCGTGCTCGTCAACCTGAAGGACGAGAACGGCGCGGTCCCGGGCAGCCGGAACTGACCTCAACACCGAGCACCCGAGGACTCCCCATGCGCTCGTTCACCGACATCTTCATCCGCCACCCTGTACTCGCGGCGGTCGTCAACCTGGTCATCGTGCTGGTAGGCGCCCGCGCGATCTTCTCGCTGCCGGTGCAGCAGTTCCCGAAGCTCGACAGCGCGTCGATCATCATCACGACGGTCTACACGGGAGCCAGCGCCGAGAACGTGCGCGGCTTCCTGACGACGCCGATCGAACGCGTCGTGTCCGCGATCGGCGGCGTCGACCACATCGAGTCGGAGAGCCGCGCCGGCGTCAGCACGATCACCGTGCGGCTGAAGCTGAATTACAGCGCGACCGCCGCGCTGGCCGAGACGACGGCGCGGCTGCAGCAGGTGCGCTCCGAGCTGCCGGCCGAGGCCGAGCCGCCGATGGTCGAGATCCAGCGCGCGGATCGGCCATACGCGTCGTTCTACATCAGCTTCACCTCGCCCGAGCGCAGCGTCGCCGAGATCACTGACTACCTGACGCGCAGCGTGCAGCCGCAGCTCGCGACGGTGCCCGGCGTGCAGCGCGTGACGAACCGCGAAGGCGGCCGCCCGATCGCGATGCGCGTGTGGATCGATCCCGACCGGTTGGCGACGCACAACCTCGCGCCCGGCGACGTCTACTCGGCGCTGCAGCGCAACAACTACCTCGCCGCGGTCGGCCAGACGAAGGGCAACCTCGTGCAGATCAACCTGCTCGCGAACACCGACCTGCGCTCGGTCCGCGAGTTCGAGACCCTGATCGTGACCGATCGCGACGGCGCGATCGTGCGCCTCTCCGACGTGGCGCGTGTCGAGCTCGGCGCCGAAGAAGCGGACCTCGTCGCGAAGTACAACAAGGAGGAGAGCGTCTACCTCGGCGTGTGGTCGCTCGTCGGCGCGAACGAGCTCGATGTCGCGCACCGCCTGAAGGAGGAGATGAAGAAGATCGAGCCGACGCTGCCGCAGGGCATGACGATGCGGCTCGTCTGGGACGGCACCGTCTTCATGAGCGACGCGCTGTCTGAAATCAGCATCACGCTGATGGAGACGATCGGCATCGTCGCACTCGTCGTCTTCCTGTTCCTCGGCTCCGTGCGCACCGCGCTCGTGCCGCTCGTCGCGATGCCGGTGTCGCTGATCGGCGCCGTGATGGTCATGAAGATGTTCGGTTTCAGCCTGAACCTGCTGACGATCCTCGCGGTCGTGCTGTCGGTCGGCCTCGTCGTCGACGACGCGATCGTCGTCGTCGAGAACGTCGAGCGCCACGTGCGCATGGGCAAGACGCGGCTGCAGGCCGCCGCCGCCGCGGCACGCGAACTGCTCGGCCCGATCATCGCCATGACGATCACGCTCGCCGCGGTCTACACGCCGATCGGCTTCCAGGGTGGCATGACCGGATCGCTGTTCCTCGAGTTCGCGATCACGCTCGCGGCCGCGGTCGTCGTGTCGGGCCTCGTCGCGCTGACGCTGTCGCCGATCATGAGTGCCTGGTTCGTGCACGCGCACGGCAAGGAGGGTTGGCTCACGGCGCACGTCAACCGCGCGTTCGAGGTGGTGCGACGCTCGTACGCGTGGTTGCTCGACACGGCGCTCCGCATCCGGTGGGTCATCGTCGTCGCGGCGCTCGCGATCAGCGTGTCACCGTTCTGGCTCTACCGCGACTCACAGCGCGAGCTCGCGCCGATCGAGGACCAGAGTCACATCTTCCTGTTCTTCGACGCCGCGCCGGACGCGACGCTCGCGTCGGTCAACAACGAGTCGATGAAGGTCGTCGACGCGGTCACGTCGTTCGAGGACACGAAGTTCATGTGGTCGCTGGTCGGCAACTTCGGCGGCTTCGGCGGCATGGTTCACAAGTACTGGAAGGACCGCGAACGCTCGCCGCGGGACAACTACCTCCCGCTGATGATGAAGCTGTCGCAGGTCCCGGGTCTGCGCGTGTTCCCGCGGCTCGACCCGCCGCTGCCGACGTCAGGCATCCACGACGTCGAGCTGCTGCTGCTCAGCAACTCACCAGTCGAGCAGATGGCCGAGGTCGCCGGCCAACTCGTCGGCGCCGCGTTCGGCAGCGGCAAGTTCGTCTATGCCGACGCGGACCTGAAGATCGACCGGCCACAAGCGCGCGTCATCGTCGACCGCGAGCAGATCGCGGACCTCGGCCTCGATCTCGCGAGCGTCGGCCGCGAGCTCGGCACGCTGCTCGGCGGCGGCTACGTGAACCGCTTCAACTGGTTCGACCGCAGCTACAAGGTCATCCCGCAGATCGGCGACGAAGGCCGCGCGACGGTCGGCCCGTTGCTCGATCTGAAGATCAAGACGCCGGGCGGCGAGCTGGTGCCTGTGTCGACGTTCGTCACGATCGAGCAGGGCACGACCCCGCGCACGCTGAATCGCTTCCAGCAGCAGAACTCCGTCAAGATCATGGGCGGCGTCAAGCCGGGCGTGACGAAGGAGGAAGCACTGACCTGGCTCGAGAACGAGGCGCACAAGCTCGTACCGGCGGGCACGCTGCTCGACTACGCCGGTGAGTCGCGGCAGATCCGGCACGAAGGCTCGGCGCTGATGACGACGCTCGGTTTCGCGGTGATCCTGATCTACCTGGTCCTCGCGGCGCAGTTCCAGAGCTTCCGCGACCCGCTGATCGTGCTGCTCGGCTCGGTGCCGCTCGCGATCGCCGGCGCCTTGGTGTTCACGTATGTCGAGTGGACGACGATCAACATCTACTCGCAGGTCGGACTCATCACCTTGGTCGGACTGATCGCGAAGAACGGCATCCTGATCGTCGAGTTCGCGAACACGCTGCAGCAGCGCGGGCTGTCGAAACTCGACGCGCTGCGCGAAGCGTCGCTGACGCGTCTGCGGCCGGTGCTGATGACGTCCGCGGCGACCGTGTTCGGCCACCTGCCGCTCGTGTTCGTGCACGGCCCAGGCGCCGCGGCGCGCAACAGCATCGGCATCGTGCTCGTCGCCGGCATGGCGATCGGCACGATCTTCACGCTGTTCGTCGTGCCGGTCTTCTACTCGCTGATCGCGGCGCGCCACGTCGCGGTCCCGGACGAACCGGAGCCCGCGCCCGCCACGCCGGACTTCGCATTCCCCCACGGCACCGCGGAGGCCCTCTCGTGATCCCCGTTCCATCCCCGCTCCGTCGCACCACCGCAACGCTGCTGCTCGCGTTCGCCGCGAGCTGCACCGTCGGCCCCGACTACAAGCCACCAGAAGTCACGACGCCGGCAGCCTATCGCGAGGCCGGCACCGGCCTCTCCGCCGACGCCGCCGACCTGACGCAATGGTGGAAGCAGCTCGGCGACCCGCTGCTCGACAAGCTGGTCGAGCGCGCCGCGAACCAGAGCCTCGACCTCAAGGAAGCGCTCGCGCGCGTCAACGAGCTGCGCGCGCTGCGCGGCGCGACCGCGGCCGAGCTGTGGCCGACCGTCGACGCCCGGGCCGGCTACCAGCGCCGCCAGGACAGCGAGAACACGCCGTTCGGCTCGTTCGCGACCGACTTCGACAGCTACACGGCCGGCATCGACGCGTCGTGGGAGCTCGACCTCTGGGGTCGCGTGCAGCGTTCGATCGAAGCGGCCGACGCCGACCTCCAGGCCGAGGTCGAGACGCTGCGCGGCGTGCTCGTCAGCGTGATCGGCGAAGTCGCCGCGAACTACGTGCAGCTGCGCTCGCTGCAGGAGCGCGTCGTCATCGCGCAGAACAACCTCGCGCTGCAGGAACGCACGCTGGCGCTGGTCGAAGCGCGCTTCTCGTCCGGCCTCGTGACCGAGCGCGACGTCGCCCAGGCGCGCGCGAACGTGTCGGCGACGCGCGCGCGTGTGCCCGCGCTCGAGATCGACGCCCGCGCCGCCGAGAACCGGCTCGCGGTGCTGCTCGGCATGGCGCCCGGCGCGCTCGCCGCAGAGCTCGCCGCCGCCGCACCGATCCCCGTGCCGCCGGTGCGGGTCGCCGTCGGCGTTCCGTCCGACGTCGTGCGCCGCCGCCCGGACATCCGCGCCGCCGAACGGCAGCTCGCCGCCGAGACGGCGCGCATCGGCGTCGCCGAAGGGGATCTCTATCCGCGCCTGTCGCTGTTCGGCACGTTCGGCTTCGAGTCGGACGAGGTGAAGACGCTGTTCGACGGAGACAGCTTCACGATGGGCGTCGGCCCCGCGATCAAGTGGAACATCTTCGACGCCGGCGGCATCCGGAACCGCATCGCGGCGCAGGACGCGCGCACGCAGCAGGCGCTCGCGCGCTGGGAGCGCACGGTGCTGGTCGCGGTCGAGGAGGTCGAGAACGCGATGACCGGCTTCGTGCGCGAGCAGGTCCGCGTCGCGCATCTGCGCGAAGCCGCGACGCAGGCGCGCCGCGCCGCCGAGGTCGCGTCCGCGCAATACACGGCGGGCCTCACGGACTTCCAGAACGTGGTCGATTTCGAGCGCGCGACCGCGGAGCTCGAGGACCAGCTGACGCAGAGCCGTGCGCTGATCACGAACAACCTGATCGCGCTCTATCGCGCGCTCGGCGGCGGCTGGGAATCCGGTTAGGCTGGCCGGCAGAGACGTTCGGCCGACCAGGAGATGACATGAGCGCGTACACGGCGGTGATCACGTGGGCACGCGGTGGAGCAACGTTCACCGACAATCGATACAGCCGCGGGCATCGCTGGAGCTTCGACGGCGGGACCGAGGTAGCGGCCTCGGCCTCGCCGCATGTCGTGCCGCTGCCACTGTCCGTTGCAGCGGCCGTCGATCCCGAGGAAGCGTTCGTCGCAGCGTTGGCCAGCTGTCACATGCTCTGGTTCCTGTCGATCGCGGCGAAGCGCGGCTTCGTGGTCGAGAACTATCGCGACGAGGCCGCAGGCGTGATGGCCAAGAACAGCGCTGGCAGGTTGGCCATGACCCAGGTCACGCTGCACCCGGCAGTCGCGTTCTCGGGGAAGTTGCGGCCGTCGGCGGCCCAACATCAGGCGATGCACCACGAGGCCCACGAACAGTGCTTCATAGCGAACTCGGTGACGACGGATGTCCGGTGCGAACCACTGGACATCACGGCGTCGACTCACCGCCCTTCGTAGGCCTGTTGCAGCCGCTTGATGTCGAGCTTGCCCATCAGCAGCATCGCGTCGACCACCCGCTTGCTCTTCGCGGGGTCCTTGTCGCGCATCATCTCGCCGAGCACGGTCGGGACGACCTGCCATGACAGCCCGTACTTGTCCTTGAGCCAGCCGCATCGTCCCGGTTCGCCCCCGGCACCGAGCTTCTCCCAGAGCTCGTCGACCTGCTGTTGGTTCTCGCAATCGACGAACAGCGAGATCGCTTCGTTGAAGCGGTAGAGCGGGCCGCCGTTCAGCGCCATGAACTCCTGTCCGAGCAGTTGGAACCGAGCTGTCATCAGCGCCCCTTTCGGCACGGGCCCGCCTTCGCCCCAGCGCGCCTCCTCGAGGATGTTCCCGTCCTTGAAGATCGACATGTAGAAACGGACCGCCTCTTCGGCGTTGTTGTCGAACCAGAGGAAGGTCGTGATCTTCAGCTTCTTGGTCATGGCCTTGGGTTCCTGGGGAGTGCGGGAGTCAGTGCGGTTGCAGTCGTCGGTGGCTCGCAACGCCCCGCGCGGGATCGGGGCTGCGAGCAGCAGAGTGGAGCCGAGCAGAAGAAGCGAGCGGAGTAGCGGTTTCATGATCGGGGAAGGGTCGTGAACTTTCGAACGCGCCCGACGTGGACGCATTTCGCCCCCGAGTCGGAACCGACCTCGTGCGCTCGACATGCCTTCGCGGTTTTCCGCAGACGACACCGACAAGACAGCGGCCTGATTCACGCCTGCGCGAGCCGGGCGGCCTTGCCGGCCAGATAGCGGCTCTCGGCCAGATTCCCGGTGCCACGCGCAGCCGACAGGTAGTGGCGGACCGCTGCCTCCTTGTCGCCCGACATCTCGCAGAGATGCCCGCGCACCGCGTCGA
>DASRJH010000076.1:0-11611 GCA_035649575.1 Planctomycetota bacterium | reverse complement strand
ACCCTTCGGAATCGCGCGCGTCGCGAAGCGGTGGCCCGGCGTGACCTCGCCGGTGATCGCGAGCGTGCGGGCCGTCGAGGAACGTTACGGCGTCGCCCGCGGCGAGCCCGGTCTTCACGACGGCGACGTTGTCCTTGGGGGACACGACGACGGCGCACTGCGCGAGCGGGCGAAGGGACGAAGAGACGGACGTCATGCGGACGCGCGATCGTAGCCGTCGGCATGCGGACAGTCGCTCTGTCGGCGCGTCGGCGCGCCGAACCGGAGCGTCCGGCCCCCTCGCGGCCGGACCTCAGCCATGGCACAATCTCGCGGGGCACGCGATTCGCGAGTCGCTGCGCGAGGTGCAGTCGCTCGCGCGCCCCACCGTCCCATCACCCTCTCGAACGAGCCACCCGATGCCCATGCGTACCGCCTTCGTCGTTCCGTTCGTCGCGTTGGCCGCACTCGCCGCCCAATCCGGACCGCGCCTGTTCGAAGGCCCGCCCGTGTACGTGCCGGGGTCCGCGCCGCCTGGCCAGACCGAGGAAATGGAGTTGCTCGGCGACGTCGACAACGACGGCGACGTCGACGTGCTCGCGTTCAGGCGGAGCGGCGGCGTGGGCGGGTCGTTCCGACCGCTGCACAACGATGGGTTCGGCAACCTCACTGCGGGTGCCTCGGTCGCGATCCCTGCCAACTCCGGGACGCTCGTCTGCACGGCGGACGTCGACGGCGACGGCTTTCTCGATGTGATCGCCACAAGCTTCCAAGTAACCTCCACCCACGGACTTTGGGTGTTCCGCGGCCTCGGCGGCGGCAGTTGGGCTGCACCCGTGTTCGTGCCGCTGCCGGGCGCTGCCTTCGTGCTCGCGGCGGGCAACGCGAACGGCGACGCGATCGCCGACGTGTTCGTGCTTCACGCCGCGGGGCCGTCCGTGTTCGCAGCGAGCTGGCTGCTCGGCGACCCGGCGTTGACGTTCCCGCTCGGGCCGACGGTCTCGTTCGGCACCCAGTCGATCGGCCGGGGGGTCGTGCTCGATCTCGACGGCGACGGCATCAGCGACTTCGCCGGGCTGCTCGACACGCCGCCCGGCCAGGCCGCGGCGCTCTACCGCACCACCGCGGCGGGGTTGGTGCCGTACGGCACGCTCCCAATCGGGTCCTCCAACGTCATGATCGCCGCCGACATCGACGGCGACGCCGACACCGATCTGCTGGCCGTCGGGCAGCTGTCCAGTTCGCAGCAGTACCGACTGCTGCGCAACGACGGCGCCGCGGGCTTCACGACTCTGGGGCCACAAGCGATCTTCGGCCCGCTGATCCACGGCGTGCGCGCCGTCGATTGGGACGGCGACGGAGACCTCGACCTGCTCGCGCGCGCCGGCGGCATCTCCGGCCCCGGGGGCTACACCGTCACCTTGCTCGAGAACGTCGCCGGCGCCTTCGTGCAGCGCCGGACCGACAACTTCGCGGAGAACACCTTGTCGCTCGGCGCCGGCACCGCCGACCTCGACGGCAACAGCCGCCCGGACTACGTCGACCCGCACTTCCTCGTGTTCGGCACGGGTGCCTTCGTGCTCCCCCCCAACACGGCGATCGAGTCTCCCATCGACTGGGACGGCGACGGCGACCTCGACCATGTCGCGAACGATCTGCGGATCAACGACGGCCGCGGCGTGCTGACCACGGTCCCGAACTTCCGGCCGGTGCCGCCCGCGGGTCACGTCTACGGCAATGCCGTGGCGACGGCGGACTTCGACGGCGACGGCCTGAGCGAGATGCTGGTGCCGCTGCTGTTCCTGAACCCCTTCCCGCAGTTCGTCGAGACGCGGCGCCTCGAGGCGAATGGCGATGGGCGGCTGGTGGACGTCGGCACCGCCTCGACCGCACAGATCGACAGCGGTGTCACCAACGACATCGACGGCGACGGCGACATCGACGTGCTGGGCGGCCAGGGTCTGTGGCGCAACAACGGCGCCGGCGCCTTCACGCTGGTCCCGTTCGCGATCGCGGGCTTCTTGCCGACCGCCGTCGGCGACGTCGACGGCGACCTCGACCTCGACCTGGTCGGCGCCCTCAACCAGCAGGTGGCGGTGCTGTATCGCACGGCGCCGGGCACGTTCACGGCGACGACGCTGGCCGCGACGGGCGTGTCCTTCGTGGGGACCTCGGCACGCTTGTTCGATCTCGACGACGACGGCGATCTCGACATCGCCACGGCCGGCACCAGCTTGCTTCTCTTCATGCCGGTGGTGATCTACGTCAACAACGGCGGCACCTTCGCACCGGGCACGCCGCTGCCGATCGGCGGCCAGGTCCTCGCCGGCGACCTCGACGGCGACGGCCGCACCGACCTGTGCGTTCAGGACATGAACGTGCTGTTCGTGTTGCGCCGCCTTGGCCCTGGCCTGGTCTACGCCCCGGCGTCGACCTACGCGTGGAGCGCGGCGCGCGTAGCGGCCGACCTGGATCAGGACGGCGACATCGACCTGCTCGGCGCGTCGACGCTGTGGAACTCGCGCCTCTCCGGGCCGAGCGCAGGCCAACGGCGACAGTACGGCACGGGCGGCGCGGGCAGCGGCGGCCGGCGTCCGCTGCTGTCGATGCTCGGACCGCTGCGCAGCGGCCTCACGACGGCGGCGCGCGTCGTCGCCGCTCCAGGCGGCTCCGTCGGCGTGTTGTTCGCCAGCGACGTCGAAGCGAACGTGCCGAGCGCGCTGCCCGGCGTCACGTCGTGGATCGGCCTGAGCTTCCCGGCGATCGTCGGCGTGTTCGGCGGCGCGCTCGGGCAGCCGGGCGCCGGTGCGATCGACATGCCGTTCGCGATCCCCCCCGGCGCCAACGGCGCGCGGCTGTTCCTGCAGTTCGTGCTGGTCGACCCAGTGATGCCGATCGGCCTCGGCTACAGCAACGGCTGCGAGTTGTTCGTCGGCCTCTGAACCGCCGCGCTAATTGCCGTTGAGCGCCTGCAGCAGCGGGATCAGGCTCGAGCCGATGAAGTAGTAGACGCGGCCTTCGTTCGCCTCCTCGGCGAACAGGTTGTAGCCCGCACCCACGATGATGCGGTCGTCCCACAGGCTGAACGTCGCGCCGAGGCCCCCGACGGCGACGTGATCGCGGCCGGCTCTCGGCAGCGCGGCGAGTGCGTGGACGATGTTGTTCGTCCCGGCTCCGACCAGTGACCAGGTACGCGCTGACGTTCGAGGGCGACGCACTCGGCGCGCTCGTCGCGATCACCAGCTCGAACGCGCTGACGGTCACGCTCGGCGCATTCTGAGAATGGTCCGGGCGCCGTGCTCGCGACGTGTCTCGCGGCCGCGGGCCGTGCCCAGCAGGGTGCGGCATCACCGCCGACGTGGTAACGTTGACGCTCGCGGTCACCGTCGCCGACCGCGCGCAGCTGCCGTGGCTCCACGAAGCGTGCGTGCAGCGCGAGCTCGAGAAGGTGGCGGGCGCGTGGAACGTGCACCTGCGGCACGCGCGACTCTTGCGGGAGCGCGGCGACGTCGCCGCGGCGCTCGCCGCGTGCAAGCACGACGACGAGCTGGCGCCCGGGCAGGCCGACACGGCGATCGAGTTGGGCCTGTGCGCCGGGGCGGAGCGACGCACCGACGACGCGGTGAAGCACTACGAAGCAGCGCTGCGCCTCGATCCCGAGCGCGGCTTCGCGCACCTGCAGCTCGGTGCCTTGCGCAGCCGCGCCGGCGATGCGAACGCGGCACTGCGCCACTTCGAGCAAGCGGCGCGCACGCTGCCGAACTCGGCGATCGTGCAGAACAACCTCGCGACAGCGTTGTTCCAGCTCGACCGAAGTCGGGGTGCTGCATCGCCATTTCTCGCCGAGCAGCATGACGGATGCTGGCCTTGTGGTGCAACGCCACAACCGCAGTCGCTGGGGACCGCCCCGTCGCGCAAGGGACTTGCCTGAGCCAACAAGAGCGGCACGTCGCCAAGGCGCACGATCGCGCAATCGTTACCGCGGCGGAACGCGCTTGCTGCCGTGGGCCCCTTGCCCCCTCAGGTCCAGGCCAGGTCGATGGCGGCACGTCGGTTGCTTTGACACAGTCGCCGCGTCCGCTGCAGCCCTCTGGCGACAGCGCCAGTCTCTCCTCCGGGTCCCCCCATGCATGCCGCAGAGAAGTCCTGCCAGCCCACCGCGCCGCTCGCGTTCGCCAGTCTGCAGAGCCGCTCTTGCTCGGCGCGGCCTCTGATCCGCGTGCTGTCCCTGCTGTGCGCGCTGTCTGCTGTGGCGACAGGTCGCACGCAGTGCTCGACGCAGTGGCTGCCGGGGGATGTCATGTCCGGGACCGATGGGCCCGTCCAGGCGACAACCATGTGGGATCCCGACGGGGCGGGTCCAGCGCAACCGCTGCTCGTCGTCGCCGGCGCGTTCGCGGTTGCCGCCTCGAGCCTCGCGAACAACATCGCCACCTACGATCCGGCGACCAGGAACTGGTCTGCTCTCGGTTCGGGACTCGACAGCGTAGTCCATGCCCTCGCGATCCTGCCTAACGGCAACCTCGTAGCGGGCGGCGACTTCACGACGGCGGGCGGCGTGCCCGCCAACGGCATCGCGAGCTGGAATGGCGCGAGTTGGTCGACTCTTGGCTCGGGAGTGAGCGGCTCGGTGCGCGCCGCGAAGACCCTCCCGAACGGCGACCTGGTGGCGGGTGGCTGGTTCAACTCGGCTGGTGGCGTCAGTGTGAACAACATTGCGCGCTGGAATGGCGCGAGTTGGTCGGCGATGGGTTCGGGGCTCACTGGCGGCGTGTCGGCGATGACCACGCGGCCAAACGGTGACGTGGTGGCGGCAGAGATGTACAGCACAATGCCGGGCAGTGGTGGTCGCATCTATCTCTGGAATGGCACGAGCTGGGCGGTGATCAACAGCGTGTACGGCTTCGTGTCGGCCGGTAGTGTCGCCGCGTTGACGACGATGCCCAACGGAGATGTCATCGCCGGTGGTTACTTCTGGGTATGGGGTGCCCCGTACCTGAGCGGCATTTTTGTTGGCAACATCATGCGATGGAACGGCGCGTGGTGGTCACCGCTGGGCACCGGCATGAACGACGGAGTCACAGCGCTCGCGACGCTGCCGAACGGCGACCTTGTAGCGGGCGGCACGTTCACCAATGCGGGTGGCGTGAACGCGAACGGCGTCGCGCGGTGGGATGGCCAAAGTTGGGCACCACTGAGTTCGGCGCTGAACACTCCGGTGAGCGCCTTCACGGTCCTGCCCGGCGGAGACCTCATCGCGGGCAGTGGTTATCCAAACCCCTGGTCGACCGGCATCAACTACGACTTCCTGGCGCGCTGGAATGGCGTCCGTTGGTCGCGGCTGGGTCCTGCAACGGACCACGACCCATCTTGCCTGCTCGCCCTCCCGAACGGCGATCTCGTCGCGGGGGGTTCTTTCACGCTCGCGGGAGGTGTGACGGTCAACCACATCGCTCGCCGGACCAACGCCGTTTGGTCAGCGCTCGGTCCAGGGACGAACGGTTGGGTGGGTGCCCTGACCAGGCTTCCGAACGGCGACATCGTGGCGGGTGGCGGATTCACCACTGCGGGCGGTGCAGCCAATCGGATTGCGCGATGGAACGGCACCAGTTGGTCGGCATTGGGTTCGGGGATGGACGATTCGGTCGCGGCGTTGACGACGATGCCAAACGGCGACGTCATCGCCGGCGGCACCTTCACCACGGCTGGTGGCGTGGCTGCCAACCGCGTCGCACGCTGGAATGGCGCGAACTGGTCCGCACTGGGTTCGGGTATGGACGGTTTGGTCTTGGCCTTGACGACGCTGCCGAACGGCGACGTCGTCGCCGGTGGCTACTTCACCACGGCCGGTGGCGTGAGCGCCAACTACATCGCACGCTGGGATGGCACGAGCTGGTCAGCACTCGGCCTGGGGCTGGATGGTCCGGTTCAGGCTCTGGCGACGATGCCCAACGGAGATCTCGTCGCCGGAGGACGCTTCGACCATGCAGGATCCGTGAGTGCCATCGACGTTGCAAGGTGGAATGGCACGAGCTGGTCGGCGCTCGGTGCGGGGATCACTGCTTGGGATCGGGTGCATGCCCTGGCGGCGACACCGAACGGAGATGTCGTGGCCGCTGGCCACTTCGGGACGGCGGGTGGCGTGAGTGTGAACAACATCGCGCGCTGGAATGGCTCGAGCTGGTCGGCGGTCGGTTCAGGGATCAACGGCTGGGTCTGGGTTCTGACGACGATGCCCAACGGGGATCTCGTCGCCGCGGGTGACTTCTCGAGTGCCGGCGGTCTCGTCTCCGCGGGCATCGCGCGGTTGACGACCACTTGCCCTTCGACTGCGGTCGCGTTCGGTGCCGGCTGCACGGGCTCGGGCGGCCCGAACGTGCTCGTCGCGACATCGCTGCCGTGGACCGGATCGACGTTTCGTTCGCTGGCGACAGGCTTGCCAGCGTCCTGCCTCGCAGTCGCAGTGAGGGGACTCAACCAGACCAGCACCGCGTTGGCGACGATCGTGCCCCAGGGTGTCACCGGGTGCTCACTGCTCGTGAGCCCGGATGTGCTCGAGTTCCATCTACCGGTCGCTGGTAGCCTGGCCCTGCAGTTGGTGATCCCGAACACGGTGGCGCTTGCGGGCCAGGTGATGCACGAACAGGTCGTGCCGGTCGAGGTCGATGCGCAAGGGACCATCAACGCGATCACCAGCACGAATGCGCTGACGCTGACGATTGGTGCGTTCTAGGATGAAGCGGTCCGTCACCGTCGCATGGTCCATGCGAGCGTCACGGCGCAGGCGCCGCAAACTCGCGCAGCGACGTCAGCTGCTCCCCCCACCACAATCCGATCACGCGCTGCAGCGCCTCGTCGTCTGCGCCGTGACGCGCCGGATGATCGGGACGCAGCGCCTCCCAGCCGCGGTGCCGCACGGTCACGAGCGTCGACGTGCCCATCTTCGCGAACGTGACCTCGACCTCGGTCTGTTCGAGCGGCGCGAACGTCTCGTTGCGCCACGTGAACGCGAGTTGGTGCGGCGGCTGCCAGACGACGACGCGCCCCAGCTCGAAGCGCTGCTCGCCGCGCGCATCGCGCCACGTCTCGAACACGGCACCGTCGTGGCGCGGCTCGATGTGGATCGCGCCCGGTGAAGCACCGGCGTGCCGGAACTTCACGCCGCGCCGCCACCAGCGGTCGATCTCGCGCACGAACAGGTCGAAGGCGCGCGTGGGTTTGACGTCGACGCGCACGGCGACCGTGGCCGTTGCTTCGGGGCGTTGCGTCGTCACGGTTCCTTCCGGCGGCTGCGCACGTGCCGCGCGAACGACTCGAGCTGGGTCTGCCACATCGTCTCCACGTCGTCGACCCATTGCCGCAGCCTCGCGAACGCTTCGCGGCGAAGGCGATAGATGCTGACGCGCCCATCCTGCTCGTCGCCGGCCTCCTCGACGAGGCCGCTGTCGCGCAGCACGCGCAGATGGCGCGTCAACGCGGGAGCGCTGACGTCGAGCTCGCCTGCGAGCTCCCCGGCGCGCCGCGGGCCGCGCCGCAGCAGGTCCACGACGCCGCGCCGCGTCGGATCCGCGAGCGCAGCGAACGCGCGATCCAACGCATCGCTACGCATGCGGTTTGCCACCGGTCGTGATGCGCTGCATGAACCACCACATGTGCCCTTCGAGGTCGTATGCGGCGTAGCTGCGGTCGGCCCAATAGTCGCCGCCGTAATCGGTGGTCGTCGGCTCGTAGCAGATCGAAGCACCAGCCTCGCGCGCTGTCGCGCAGTGGGCGTCGGCATCGTCGACGTGCAGGCAGAGGTTCTGCGTGAAGCGACCACCGAGCTGCTGCGGGCTCGCCACCTGCTTGCGCCAGGCATCCTCCTTGCCGGGTTTCGGCCCGCAGCCCGAGACCATGATCAGGCCCTCGCCGTATTCGAGCTCGCTGTGCTCGACGCGCCCGCCCGGCCCCTCGACGATCATGCGGACCTCGAACCCGAACGCGCGACAGAGCCAATCGATCGCGGCTCTTGGGTCCGAGTAGAACAGGGCGGCGGAGATGCGGGGCCAACCGCGCGGCGTCGGCTTCTTGGGCTTCATGCCGTTAGTTAACGCTACCGTGAACTATTTGTCAAGCGGCGCGAGGGCGCTCCCTATTCGGTGCTCGGGCGACCGGCCCGCTCGCAGGCAGCGGCGCGCTCGCCCAGGATCGTCCGTTCGCGTGCGTTGCGCGTCAGCGCGGCCGCACGCTCGAAGTCGCCGCGCGCCTCCTCGTTCCGCCCGAGTCGGGCCAGCAGGTCGCCGCGCACGCTCCAGAGCAGGTGGTAGTCCGCAAGCGACGGCTCGGCGGCGAGTTGTTCGACGAGGTACAGGCCAGCCGCGGGGCCGAACGCCATCGCCACGGCGACGGCGCGGTTGAGGTCGACGATCGGCGACGGCTGCAGCCGCGCGAGCTCGGTGTAGAGCTGCACGATCTGCGACCAGTTCGTGTCGGCCGCCGTCGCGGCTCGCGCGTGGCACGCGGCGATCGCGGCTTGCAGCGTGTAGCTGCCCACAGGTTGGCCGAGCGCATGGGCGCGTTCGAGGGCTTCGACGCCGCGGTGGATGAGCAGCCGGTCCCACTTCGCGCGATCCTGCTCGAGCAGCAGGATCGGATCGCCTTCCGGGCCTTGCCGCGCTGCCAGCCGCGATGCCTGGAGCTCCATGAGTGCTGCGAGGCCGTGCACTTCGGGCTCTCTGGGCGCCAGTTCCGCGAGCACGCGCGAAAGGCGCATCGCCTCTTCGCAGAGATCGGGTCGCGTCCAGTCAGGCCCCGCCGTGCCGGCATACCCCTCGTTGAACACGAGGTAGAGCACCTCGAGCACCGCCGCCATGCGATCGCCCATCTGCTCGTCGCCCGGCAGCTCGAACGGCACCTGCTGCTCGGCGAGCGTGCGCTTGGCGCGCACGATGCGCTGCGCGATGGTCGGCTCGGGCACGAGGTAGGCGCGCGCGATTTCGTCGGTCGTGAGGCCGCCGAGCAGCCGCAAGGTCAGCGCCGTGCGCGCCTCGTGCGGCAGCACGGGATGGCAGCAAAGGAACATGAGCCGCAGCAGATCGTCGCCGACTTCGTTCTCGGCGACGGCGGCGGGATCAGGTGCGAGGCCCGGGACATCCGGGAGTTCCGTCGCCTCCTGGCGCAGCACGCGATCGCGCCGCAGGGCATCGATCGCGCGACGTCTCGCCGCGGTCATCAACCACGCGCCCGGCTGGTCCGGCACGCCTGCTTTGGGCCACTGTTCGAGCGCTTGCACGAACGCATCCTGCGCGAGCTGCTCGGCGTGGCCGACGTCACGCACCATGCGCGTCAGCGCGGCGACGATCCGGGCGGACTCGAGCCGCCAGATCGCCTCGATGGTGCGGTGGAGTTCGGGGGCGGACACGCCCCGTCATCAGAGCGCCGCAGCCCGGGACCGCAAGACGCAGGGCCGCGACGGCGCTCCGCGTGGTCATTCGCGGCCGGCCTCAAAAACTCCCGATGGTCAGGGTCAACGCGTTCGTACCGGTCAGCGCCGTGATGTCGCCTGTGCCGCTGAATTCGATCGGCACCACCTGCTGGTGGAGAACCACGCCAGCGAGTGCGACCGTGTTCGGTATCACGACCTGCGTCTGCACGATGCCGGCAGCAGGTACGTACACATCGAGCAGATCCGGGCTCACGAGCAGCGTGCAACCCGCCACACCCTGCGGCAGGATCGCCGGCATCGGGATCGACGTGGTGCTGAACCCGAACACACCGAGCGCCAACGCAAGCGCCGGCATCCCGGTCGCAACGGAGCGGAACGTCGACCCGACCCACGGCAGCGACGTGGCAGCCAGTACGTTGGGGCCACCGGAGCCGGTGCAGCCGGCGCCGTAGGAGACAGCGCTGGCAGGGCACGTTGTCGTGAGCTGCGCCATGTACGGGGAGGCGGCGCCGTTGACGACAGTGAAGCCGCCGCCAGCCACGACATCGCCATTCGGCAGCGTCGTGAGGGCGCGCACGACGCTGTTCATCCCCGATCCCAGCGCCGAACAGCTCGTGCCATTCCAACGCGCGATGTTGTTCGCACTCACGCCTCCGGCCGTCGTGAACTCACCACCTGCCACGACGTCCCCGCTCGGAAGCACCGCCAAGGCATCAACTGACGAGTTGGGCACCGACATTCCCGAACCCATCGCTGACCAGCTCGTTCCGTTCCAGCGCGCGATGCGGTTCGCGCTCACGCCTCCGGCCGCCGTGAAATTCCCACCCACCACGAGGTCACCGTTCGGAAGCACCGCCAAGGCATAAGGTGGTAACCCGGTGTTGATGACGGAAAGGCCGGAACCCAGAGCCGACCAGCTCGTGCCGTTCCAGCTCGCGATGAAGTTCGCACTCATGCCTCCCGCCGACGTGAAATTACCACCTGCCACGAGGTCACCGTTCGGAAGCACCGCCAAGGCACCAACGAATAGAAAAAAGATGGAGCCGGACATCCCCGAACCCAGCGCCGACCAGCTCGTGCCATTCCAGCGCGCGATGCAGTTCGCACTCACGCCTCCCGCCGTCGTGAAGTTACCACCCGCCACGAGGTCACCGTTCGGCAGCGTCGTGAGGGCACTCACCCAGTAGTTCGTCCCCGAACCCAGCGCCGACCAGCTCGTGCCATTCCAGCGCGCGATGCAGTGCGCACTCACGCCTCCCGCCGCCGTGAAGTGACCACCCGCCACGACGTCCCCGTTCGGCAATGTCGTCAGGGCGAGCACGATTGCGTTCAGCCCCGATCCCAGCGCCGACCAGCTCGTGCCATTCCAGCGCGCGATGTTGTTCGCACTCACGCCTCCCGCTGTCGTGAACTGACCAGCCGCCACGACGTCCCCGTTCGGCAGCGTCGCGAAGGCGCGCACGCCTCCGTTCAACCCCAAACCCAGCGCCGACCAGTTCGTGCCATTCCAGCGCGCGATGTAGTTCGCACTCCCCGTCGGGAAAGTCCCACCCGCCACGAGGTCCCCGTTCGGAAGCGTCGTGAGGGCGTACACGTCGTTGCTGCTCCCCGAACCCAGCGCCGACCAGCCCAGGCCATTCGAGCGCGCGATGCGGTTGGCACCCACGCCCCCGGCAGTCGTGAATTGACCACCCGCCACGAAGTCCCCGTTCGGAAGCGTCGTGAGGGCGAGCACCGAGCTGCTCATCCCCGAGCCCAGCGCCGACCAGCTCGTGCCATTCCAGCGCGCGATGTAGTTCGCACTCACGCCTCCCGCCGTCGAGAAATCACCGCCTGCCACGAGGTTCCCGTTCGGCAACGCCGTGAGGGCGCGCACGATGTTGTTCATCCCCGCACCCAGCCCCGACCAGCTCGTGCCGTCCCAGCGCGCGATGCCGACAGCACTCACGCCTCCCGCCGTCACGAAGTGACCCCCCGCCACGAGGTCCCCGTTCGGCAGCGTCGTGAGGGCAAGCACCCAACTGTTCATCCCCGAACCCAGCGCCGACCAGCTCGTCCCATTCCACCGCGCGATGCTGTTCGCACTCACGCCTCCCGCCGTCGTGAACGCACCACCCGCCACGAGGTCCCCGTTCGGCAGCGTCGTGAGGGCGCTCACGAAATTGTTCATCCCCGAACCCAGCGCCGACCAGCTCGTCCCATTCCACC
>DASRJH010000075.1:0-28700 GCA_035649575.1 Planctomycetota bacterium | reverse complement strand
CGCCGGCGCCGGAATGCCGAGACCCGGGTGGCTGGTCTCGTTGCCCAGCACGGTCCTCACCACGGCCTGCCCCGCGACCGAGCGTTCGCCGTCGCAGGCACTGGCCTCGATCACGCTGACACCCTCCATGTAGTCGGCTTGAAAGCGCCCTGCGATGCCCTCGGTGCCCTCGGGCTGGATGCGACCGGGTCCCGACAGCACGCGCCAGGCGACCGGCAGCGGCAGCCGCAGGCGCCGCCGGTCGGCGTCGCGCGGAATCGCGAGCAGCCGCCGCGTGCCGAGCAATTCGACTCGCGTACGCTCCGGTGTCACCGCGAGGTGGTGCAGCGGCCCCGGAGGGAACAAGTGCAGAGCCTCGGGACCGTCGTCGACCTGTTCCTCGGCAGCATCGGACTCCGGCAGCGGGCCGTTCGGGGCCAGCGGTCGTTCAGGTGCGAGCTCGCCCGGCACGCTGTAGGCCGGCCGCTCGGCCACGGCATCCGCGGCGGGATGGGCGCCGCGCACGGCGAACAGCTCGAACTCGGGCGCCTTGCTGCGCACCGCCAGGAACGCGCGGCGCAACTTGCGGATCTGGCGCTGCTCCACCTCCTCGTCGCTGCGGCGCTGCTCGGCCGCCAGCTCGCCGTCGAGATCGGGCAGCAGCGTGCGCAGCGCATCGACCAGTGCCACCGTCGCTTCGCTGTGCTTCACGCCGCGGCGCGCGCCCGGCGACACCTCGACGTCGGGGAAGTCGACCACGCCGCAGAAGCGCGCGCTCGCGAACGCGGTCCCGTCGAGCCGCTCTGGATCGAGCTGCACGAGGTCGTCGAGCACGAGCGTGCCGCCGGCCGCGAAGCTGACGCGCAGCGCCGCGTCGCCGGCCGGCACGAGGTAGAGCTCGAGGCGCGCCGGCCGGTGGCCCAGGACGACCAGTTGCTCGGGACCGAGCCTTCGCCCCGGGAACATCACGGGCTTGACCGCGAACACCTTCTGCGCGAGGCCGCGCGCGACGCGGTCGTGAATCGTGATGTGGGCCTTCTGTTCGAGGATCTGGCCGCGCAACTCGAGCGCCAGGTAGTCGCCGAGTCGCCTCGCACCGAGCAGATGCACGACCGACTCGTGCAGCTCGCGCACCGTGACCTCGGTGCCCGAGGCGAACGACAGGCGGCCGCGGCTCGGACGCACTTCGTAGCCCGGCATCTCGGCGCGCAGGTGCAGCTCCCACGGCTCCTCGCCGGGCCTCGCGCTGCGCATTGCGAAGTGCGCGCCGAGGCACCAGAAGCCAAGGATGCCGATGCCGAACTGACCCTGCACCATGAGCTCGCGACGCTGCTGCAGCGTGAGGTTGCGCTTGCGCGAGTGCCCGATGTGCGTGGCGACGTGTTCGAGAGCCGAGGCGCGCGGCAGCTCGGGGATGACTCCCTCGCCATCGTCGAGGATCTGGAGGCACAACACGCCTTTCTCGCGCCGGCGCACGAGATCGATGCGTTTCGCGCCCGCGTCGAGCGAGTTCTGCACCAGCTCGGCCACGGCCTTGCGCGCGTCCTGCTGGCAGTGCGCGAGCCACTTGATCAGCTCGAACGGGTCTGCGGGCCGCACGTGGCCCGTGAGCACGCGGCTCTTGGCCTCGGTCTTGCGTCGCATTCGCGAAGTCTAACGACGCCGTGCTTTGCCGGAAGCGCGACATCCTCGATCTGCCGAAGGACCTCGCGAGCGCGGGCGACGAGCCGGTCAGAAGACCCTATGGTGAAGGCGAGCCGGTTCGTGCTCGTGAGTGCCGTGATCGCGCCGAGTGGGTCGAGCTCGACCGGTACGATCTGCTCATGAAAGCCCTGGCCGACGAGCGCTGAGCTGTTCGGGATCGCAATCGCCGTCGAGAGGCTGGATGCCTCGGACGAACGAGCGTTCACAGCGTGGTTCGCCTCGCGATGGCGCGCGATTCTCCTCGGTCGACGCCTCGCCACGATGAAGCGACGGCCGACCGTCGGAGCGAACGCAGTGACGGATCGCTGCCGGCACTTGCACGGGTCCTCATTTGCTCCGCCGGTCCAGCTTCGCGCCCTCGTTGGCGCGCCGGTCCAATCGCGACTGGGTCGGCATCTCCGCCGCCGTCGCAGGGGCGTCCCGCAGCGCGGTGACGATCTCGCGCCGGCTTCGGTCCCATAGAGTCACCTGACCGAAGAACCGCGCCAACACTTCGGCTTTGTCGCGCGGTCCGAGCGTCCACGCGGTCATCACGTCGCTGTCGCTGTCGCTGTTGTCGTGGTCGGCGTTGCAGCTGAGCACCATGTGGAAAGCCAGCTGTCGATCCACGTTCGGGGACAGGATCTGGTGCACCTGCTCGAGGTAGTAGTCCTTGGCCCGCTCCGCCTGCGACCAGGCGGCGTTGGTCAGCGCTGCGAACGGCTCGACCACAGCGGCCGCGATGCCGCGCGTGACCCGCGCCGACGGCTTGGCGCCCGAGTCGATCTCGAGCAGCAGCACGCCGCGCGCGCGCAGCGCCTCGAGGATCGCCGCGGACGCCGACGCCGGGACTGCCGCTTCCCGCTGCAGCGCGGTGATCACGTGAAAGATCGTGTCGAGCCCGGTGTTGTCGAGTACGCCGCCGTCGAGGATGCGCAGCGGATCGTTCTTGCGCGGCACCTCCTGCACCCGGAAGCCCCACGGGAAGTTGGACGACATGCGCACCGCGCGGGCCAAGGCCACGTCCATGCCGCCCTCCCCGCTGGGGAACACGACCGGCAGCTGCCGCGCGGTCGCTGCCGCCGTCCCGTTGACCGGCCACAGATTCTCCGGCACCGGCGGAAAACCGATCGCCAGGCGCCGGCCGTGGGCGACGTCAGTCGCGTTGTAGATCACGAACGGCGAGCGCTGCGCCTCCGCCCAAAGGTGCTGCGGCGCCGGACCGCGGAGGCTGGTGACACCGTGCCACTCGAACAGCTCGTTCCAGAACCGGGCGAGCGCGTCGCCACGGTTGAGCGCCACCGACATCATGCCTCGCAGGAGCGGTGCCATGAAGTCAGTGGACATGCGGTCGAGGTTGCGGCTGTGCAGGACCCAGCCGACGCGCGTCGTGTCGTCGGCCCCGGCTTCGGCGGCGCGCGCTTCGTGCTCGTGCGTCTGCAGCCAGTGGATCGCCTCGAGCAGCGCCAGCCACCGATCGACGACGTCGAGCTGCGCCCGCACGGCTTCGTCGGCAGCCGGCATGCTCTCACGCAGATTCGCGGTCAGCTCGCGTTCGAGTCGGCGCCACTCCTGCAGGGACGCAATCGTGTCGTCGAGGTCCACATGCGGCTGGTCCGGCGGTGCCGACTTCGCGAGACTGTCCAAGAAGGAACGCAGCCGCGCCAGGCACACACACTGCAGCTCGGACTCGGTCGAGTTCCTCGGCGGGTCGGCCGCGCACAGATGGTTCCCGCGGGCTCGTTCGGTCACGAAGTCAGCCGCCGCGAGGCTGCCGCCGGAGACGCTGCTGATCAGCACGATGTTGTCTGCAAAGGTCCTTCCCGGCAGCGAAGCGGTCGATCGTCCAACGATCGGTCCGCAGTCGACTGGCGTGCGTGCCAGCAGCTCGAGCACCAACGCGGTGAAGATCGCGGCCCGCGACCCCCCGCCGCTGGCGGCGACGAGCACTACCGGCCCCTCGTGCACCGGGATGGCCTCGATGCGCAGCAGCAGCTCCTTCCGCCACTCCGGACGGGGCAGCGGCGCGGATTCCGCCTGCACCACCTGATGCGCACGGTTGCCGACGAAACGCTCCGCTTCCCGCGGATCGACCCGCGCCGGGTCACCTTGCGTCAACGCCAGGAACACGACCACGAGCATCGCGACCGGGCGCACGGGAGCTCGCCACTCGACGTGCATGCGGTCGATCAGCAGCGCGATGAGCGCCGCCATCGTGAACAGGTGGCAGACCGCCCAGATCGAGTAGAGACGGTAGGAGACGCCGAGCCAGCCATGGCCCGCGAGGATCCACACCGCTTCCCCGACGAGGCTCGTGACCAGGAACCAGCTGATCAAGCGCCCGACGGCGGGACCGATGTGGTGCACGCGGCGAGTCGACGAAGGCCAGAACAACCAGAGCCCGATCAGGAACACCAGCAGCCCGATGTTGCGGCAAAGCACAGCCGCCAGCGGGTAGGCGGAGCTGCCATCGGGCGACGCACCGAACACGAAGATCGCCAGCGCCATCACCAGCGCCGCGAGTGCCGTGTAGAGGCAGCGCGTGCCGCGCCGAACCGGCTCGCGCCAGAGCCACTCGCGCGCCGCCGGCACCAGCCGGCAACTGTATTCCACCGACAACCAGCAGAAGCGGGCGAGCCAGCGCCAGAGCTGCTGCGGCCGACGCGCATGCCAGTGCGCGACGCGCAGCTGCACGTGGCTGAGGGGCAACGGGCGCATGACCGTGAACACGGACAGGCCGTAGAAGCAGATGACGGCGAAGAGGAACACCACGAACGGCACGCACAGCAAGCCCATGCCGGCCGGTTCGATCTGCCGCCAGATGTGGGAGACCTGCGGCACCGTGACGAACACGAACGACGTCACCACGAGCGCCGTCCAGAACAGCAGGTGGTCGTCGATCTCCTGCTTCAGGAGGCGCGCCAACGACTTGACGCGCGAACGAAGATCTCTCGTGGACATGCCTGCACCTTTCTCTACCGGGAAAGGAAAGGGGAAGATCGCCGGCAACCGCAGGTTCGTGGGAACGTGGGGACGCCCACCCGGAACCCAACGCGCCACCTTTCTCGAGCTCGACCGCGTCAACGAGCAGCTCTTCGACCTCGTGCCGCCGCATCCGAGGACGTTCCGGCACTCGCCTGCGATCAGGGCGGCGAGGTTCATGGCAGTGGGCATCCTGGGTGGCGCCGACATTCATGCTGACTTCGCGATCGGCGCGAATCGTCGCCGGCGGGCAAGGTTCCGGTGAGATGCCGCTCGACGCTGGCTCGGTCACGCTTGAACGGCCGACCGGGTCGGCCAGAATCCTGTCCGAATGCGTCCGAGCATCCACCTGCCTCACGCGACGGCCCTCCTGCTCGCAATCGCCGGCCCGATTCCAGGCCAGACCCTGCCAGCGGCGCCAGCAGTGCCAGCCCAGGCGCCGACGCAGGATCCGCGGCAACGCGCGCGCCCCGCCGATGCCGCGGCCCTGTTCCGCACCTTCGCCGCGACCACGGGACTCGAGGCCAGGTTCGAGGAGGACAAACACCTCGCCCTGCTCGCGCTGCCGCTGCAGAGCAAGGGACGGCTCTACTTCTTTCGACCCGACCGCACGCAGCCCGGCTACCTCGCGCGGATCGTCGAGAGCCCCGAACCTTCGAGCGTGCTGATCACGCCGACCGAGCTGCGTCTGCAGAACCGCGACGGCACCGAAGTCGTCGACCTCAAGCGCAGCGACAAGGTGCGCAACTTCATCACCTCGCTCGTGCGCGTGTTCGCGGGTGACGAAGCCACTCTCACGAAGTCCTACACGATCCAGTTCGCGCACGCCGAGAACAACGCAACCGGCTGGAAACTGACGCTGATGCCGCGCGACAAGCCGCTGAACCAGATGCTGAAGAGCCTCACGCTCACGGGCGAAGGCGAGGCCGTGGTCCAGATCGAAGTCCAAGAACCGAACGGCGACCGCACCGTGACACGCATCGTCGCGGCCGACCCCGCGCGCAAGTTCGACGCCGCGGAGCAGAAGCGCCTGTTCGGGATCGACGCGAAATGAAGCGCGGCGAGATCCCGCGCATCGCGGCAGGTCTGCTGACCCTGCTCGTGCTGTCGGTGTGGTGGACGGCGAACATGCGCGTCACGACCGACATCACGCACTTCCTGCCGCGCGGCGAACGCGACTCCGCGATCGACCTCGCGCACCGCATCGCGACGGGACCGCTGAGCCGCACGATGATCCTGCTCGTCGACGCGAGCGACGAAAGCGAAGCGGCCGCCGTGAGCCGCGCGTTCGAGGCCTTGTTGCGCGCCGAGCCGCGCGTCGCGACGCGACTCGAGTCGATCGACGCGGGCCCGCCGCCGGGCATCGAGGAAGCGTTGTGGTCGGTCTACGAAGCGCGCCGCTTCGGTTTCCTGGCCGCGTCGCCAGAGGCGGCAACCGAGCGCCTGTCGCCCGCGGGCCTCACGGCCGCGGTCGCGCGCCTGTCGCAACGGCTCGCCACACCGATGTCGGGGCTCTTGAGCCGCATAGCACCGGCGGACCCGTTCCTCGTGATGCCAACGCTGTTCGACCGTGTGGCGGGCCAGAACGCGGGCAACCTCGGCGTCGTCGACGACCGCTTCGTCACGACGGGCGAGGCGGCCGCGGTGCTGTTCCTGACGACGTCGGCGAGCGCCTCGGACTCGACGGCGCAGCGCCCGTTGCTCGACGGCGTGCGCGAAGCGTTCGCGCGGCTGCAGCAGAGCCACGGCAACCACCTGCACCTGCACGAGAGCGGCGTAGCCCGGCACGCGATCGCCGCCGAAGAGTCGATGCAGGCCGACGTCGGGCGCGTGGGGATCGGCTCGACGGTGGGGTTTCTCGTCGTGTTCCTGTTCCTGTTCGGCTCGCTCTGGCCGCCGTTGCTCTGCATGCCTGTGCTGGCGACCGGGTTCTTCGCGGGGGCTGTCGCCTGCCAGCTCGCATTCGGCGCCGTGCACGGCCTGACGCTCGCGTTCGGCGCGTCGCTGGTCGGCGTCAGCATCGACTACGCCGAGCACTACTTCTGCCATCAGGCCCTGGCCCCGCACCCGGACGGGCCGCGGCAGACGATGACCCATCTGTGGCGAGCGCTACTGCTCAGCGCGGGCACGACGGTCGTCGGTTTCGTGACGCTGCTCTGCGCCACGTTCCCGGGTCTGCGCGAGCTGGCCGTGTTCGCGACGGCCGGCATCGCGGCCGCGCTGTTCGCGTCCTGGGCCATCCTGCCCGGTTGTTCGCGCCGGGTCCACGCGACGCGCTGGTCGCGCGCCACGGTGTCGGGCCTGCGGCGCGCGCTGAACGTGCGCGGCAGAGCGCGCCTCTGGCTCTTGTTGCCGATCTGCGGCGTGCTCGTCGTGACCGCGCTCGGCCTGCCGCGCGCGTCCTGGGACGACCGGCTCAGCACGCTGAACCGCGTCGATCCGCAGCTGAAGGCCGAAGACGACGCCGTGCACGCGCGCGTGTCCCGCTTCGAACAGAGGCGCGTCGTGGTAGCGACGGGCGCCGATGAAGAAGCTGCGCTCGCCGCGAACGACCGCGTCGCCGCAGCGCTGGCCGAGGCCCAACGCAACGGCGAGATAGCGGGCTACGGCAGCATCGCGCCGCTGCTGCCGAGTGCCGGCCGGCAGCGGGCCGTCGATGCGGCCGTGCGCGGCGATACGACGCTGTGGCCACGCCTGCGCGAGACTCTGACCGCCGCCGGGTTCGTCGCCGACGGATTCGCGCCGTTCGCCGAAGCGCTGGCTCGGACTGCGCCGCCGCCGGTCACAGCTAGCGACCTGCTCGCGACGCCGCTCGCCTCGCTCGTGCGGCCGTTCCGGCTCGAGGTGCCCGACGGCGCGATGCTGCTGAGCTTCGTGCGCGGCCTTTCCGACGAGCCGGCGCTGCAGCAACGGCTCGCGGACATCCCCGGAGTGCAGCTGCTCGACATCGAAGGAGCACTGACCGACGCCATCGCGGCCTACCGCGCGAGCATGACGACGCTGCTCGCGATCGGCCTGCTCGCGGTCGTGCTGCTCGTGATCGCGCGGCACCGCGCGGTGCGACCGGTCGTGATCTCGTGTCTGCCGGCCCTGCTCGGCGCTGCCGGAACGGTGGCCGTACTGGCGCTCGCGGGCGTGGCGCTCAATCTTCTGTCGCTCGTCGCGCTGCTGATGATCGTCAGCATGGGCGTCGACTACGGCATCTTCCTGGCCGAGGAGGAGTCGCAGCCCGGCGAGCACGACGTGACGTATCTCTCGGTTTCACTGGCTGCGGTCACGACGGTGCTCGGGTTCGGATTGCTCGCACTGTCGGAGCAGCCGGCGCTGTTCTGTATCGGGCTCACTTCGGCCGTCGGGATCCTGATGTGTCTCGTGCTCGCGCTCGCGACCGGGGCGCTGCTGCGACCGTCGCCGCGATCGGGTGTTGCATGAACCGTCATGACGCTGCGTCCCTGTCGTGGGGCACGAGCGCCACCGGTGAAGCTGATCGTCACGATCGCGAAGACGTCGCCGGTCCGCGCCGAAACGATCGCGCTGGACTCACAGCACACGAACGTTGACCACTGTGTCGTTGGCTTCGCCGACGACGAAGTCGGCAACTGCGACCTCACGAACGTGGCGGATCTCGATCCGATAGCGACCTGGCGCCAGGCCGCGGACCCAGTCGGACGTGAGTGGTGTGACCAGTCGCAGCACTAGCTTGCCCTCGCGGATAAGGGTGACATCACCCACCCTCCAACCGGCCGGGAGCCGAAACGTCGTCGCTACGCCCACGCTGCCTTGCACAGTGCGGGCAGTGTGCGATCCGGCGGCGAGATCCAGGGGCAACACCAAGGGTGCCAGACGCTGCGCCCACACCAACAGTTGCGAAGTCCCTGCCGGGACGGTGAGAGTGCATCCGCTCGGCGACCGATCACAGCGCTGGGCCACCAGACACTGCTCGCTCGAGCCGAGTGCGGCGTCGAACTCCATCACCGGCAACTGCTGCTCATCGAGCACGGCCAGCTCAAGGGTGCACCTCCTGGCGTCGATGTCGCCGACATCGATCGTCGCGCCGTGCGCCACCGTCACCGCACGGCGCGCCAACAGCTGCCACTCCTCTTGCACGTGCAAGACGAGGGCACCTGCCGGCACGTCTCGGAACTCGAACTTTTTTGTTGCGGCATCCGGCTGCACTTCAACACCGCCACCATTAGGGGCCAGATCGAACGCTGACGTGAGCCTGACCCGCGTCCGCGAGAGATTCTGGTTGGGAATCGTCGTCACGCGCCCGCGCACAGTCGCGGTCGGCACCTGCTGCTGCCCGATCACGACCCGTGTGCGCTGGCCCGCGAGGGCGACCCCGCGCACAACGGGCAGGCCCCCATGCGGTGTCGTCACCACGAAGGGCACGCCGGGTGCTGGCACGGCCTCGGCGCGAACAACTCCTGACTCGTCAGTCGAGGTATACACCCACAGGTTGTTGTTCTCGAAGTGAACCTCCCAGCCGACCCGCGGACGCCCCTGTTCGTCTGCAACTTCGACCTCCGCCGTTCCGGCGTCGCCGAACACATGCTCGATGACTTGTTGATCACCGGCGCTGAGCATGATCGAGCGCTCCTCGACGTGCACACCCAGGACCAGCTGCAAACGCCACTCTCCTGCGGGCAATCGCAGTCGACAACGACCATTCTCGTCGGATTCGGCCTGACTCGCGAACCAGGATCGGGGCAGTCCGCGCGCCCTCATGTCGGTCACCGAGGCGCTGGCACCAACGGCAGGTGTTCGATCCGAGTGGCGCACATGCAGTTCGACCACGGCGGGACGCGCGGTCGGAATGACTACTTCCGTGGTTGCACCGGCACGCACGGCTGCCTCCGCGCACCCACACGCGTACTCTGTTTGCGGTGAGACCACGGCCACCAACGACCACTCCCCAACCGGAAGCCCACTGACTTCGAAGCGACCGGTGGCATCGGTTTGCACCGGCATCGACCAGCCCTGACCGGCCCCCTGGACTACCTGCAACACGGCGGCAGTCGCCACCCCACGCGCATCCACGACCCTGCCCACGATCGCTCCGTGCTCGGCCGCGAGGACCAGCTTGACTTGCTGGTCTTGCCGTTCCGAGACAACGGACCAGCCCATCCCGAAACCTGGAGCAGCCGCGCGCAGGACAGTCTGTCCGGAGTCCAACAATGGTTCGCGCCACACTCCATCCGCGCCGCGCGTGACGAGGCGCCACTCATCACTGGCAGCGAGCAGGGACGCGAACACCTCGGCATTCGCCACGGGCTTCCCGCTTGGATCGACCACGGACACTTCCGCGGTCGCGCGCGATTCGACATCGAAGGTCACTTCCTCGACGGCATCAACGTCCACGTGTATTTCCGCATCGAGGCTGGGGTTCGACGAGAAAACCGAACCAGTCCCCGGCACCAGGATCGTCTCGCCCCAGCCATCAGCCCCCGTGATGAACTCACCGCTTTTCCAGCGAGTCGTACCATCCTCCTCGGTCAGCAACCGAATGCCCGGAACACCTACACGCGTCTTCTGATTGCGCACCAACACGCGCAGCCGACCGGTCGGCGAGACGGGCTCACTGGCGACCGAGGTCCGAGCAGCCTGGGCGATCATCGGATCCGTCTCTGTGCGACCACCATGCTCCGCTACGGCGACTCCTGCTGCAGCTTCGGGCGGTGTGTCAGGCCCGGTCGTCCGCCCGATGGTGACAAACAGAATCGCCGCCGCCAGCGCCACCACCGAGAGCGCGACCGACGTGGCCTTTGCGCCCCTAGTCACCCCTGGTGCCGCCTTGCCGCCTGCACGCGCCACCACCGTCGCCCGAATCTGCGCAGCGACATCGCGCGGCATCCCCATCTGGATGACTGCGGGCGCAGTCGCACCTGCGGAGAGTTTGTGCCGAAGCTGATCGAGGCCGCGGTGCAAGCGCATGCGCACAGTCCCGGCGGCCACACCCAGTTCGCTGGCGATCTCCGACGCCGCGAGGCCGTCGAGCAGGTGACGCGACAACGTTGTGCGATGCGGCTCGTCCAGTTGCGCCAACGCGATGCTCAGGGAGCGGTCGAACTCACGCTGGGCGGCGACCTCGACCGGGTCGGATTCGCGCTGCGGCAATTCGAGTCGCACGGCGTCCACGATGCGCGCGTTCTGCCGCCGTTGCTCGCGCACGCGATTGGCCAGCAGCCCAAGCAACCACGGCAGGAGCGGGCGCGACTCGTCCCAGTCGGCACTGGCTTCGATGGCGCTCAGGAACGCACTTTGAACGGCGTCCTCCGCTCCATGGCAATCACGGCACAGGTGGGTCGCGACGCGCCACAACTCGACCGCGGTGCGATCGAACACGCGCGCCAACGCACGCGTATCGCCAGTGCGACGGAAGCGCAGAAACAGACGCTCGACGGAGGTACCGATCACAACTCTTCTGGACGCGAACCGCCCAAAGTGTCACCGGGATGGCTACAGAATGAATGCTCCAAGACCAAGTCGGGCCCGAGAACGGCCGCCGTTCGCGCGGGGTCCCATGGTCGGAGATCCGGCTGGTTGCGACCAGCGTTGGCAATGCCAAGCTGCGATCCACGAAGCCCTGCCGGTGGTGCTCAGTTCTTTAACCATGGCCGGTCCGAATCCCTCCTTCGGAAACGGCGCCGACCGTGGCTGCGACGAACGCCCACGCAAGGCCGTGCGTCGTGCCCGAGCCACACGTATCGTGAGGTCGATGTCGCGGCCGCCACGAACCTCCGCCCTGATCGCCGGTGCGCTGATCTTCTGCGCATGTGCATCGTCCGCATCGCGCCGGTGGCGCGAGCAGGACTATCCGGGCACGCTGCAACCTGCCTCGACGCTCGCCACCGACATGCTGCTGCAGCAGCGCGTGACCGCAACGTGGGGTGAAGACGGCCAGCGCGGCTTCGACGCGGCGATCCAGAAGCAGGGCGACACGCTGACCGTGATCGGCATCTCGCCCATGGGCTCCGTCGGGTTCGCGATGATCCTGCGCGGCATCACGGTCGAGCTCAGGAACGACACGATGCAGGATCTGCCGTTCCCACCGCGTTTCATCCTGCTCGACGTGCAGCGCACCTTCTATCCGTGGCTAGGCCCCGGCCCCTCCGACGGCACCCGCGAGGGCAACGTCTTTGGCGAACACGTGCACGAGACCTGGAGCCACGGTCGCCTCGTCGAGCGCCGGTTCCAGCGCCTCGACGGCCAGCCCAAGGGCGACATCGTGATCACCTACGTCTGGACCGACGAGCCCGCGGACCGGCTGGCGCCGCGGCAATGCGTGCTGCACAACGGCTGGTTCGGCTACCGTCTTTCGATCGACACCCACGCCGAGTCCCGTCTCCCCCCACCGCAGCAACCAGGCCAGTGACCACGCCTCGAGCAACCACGTCGCCGGCAACGCGACCGCCTGTCGTCGTGAGCGGCCGCGGCGCGATCACGGGCTTCGGCGTGGGCCACGCGCGTTTCATCGAGGCGCTATTCGCCGGCGACACGGCTATCGCGCCGCGCCGCCGCACGGCCGCCTTCGACGTGCCAACCCGCGTCGCAGCGGAGTTCCCCGCCGGCGCGCTGCCGCGCGGGCTGCAAGCGCCCGAAGAGGCCTTTCATGTCGCCTGCGTCGCGGCGCGCGAAGCGCTCGCCGAAGCGCGCGAACCCGAGCGCTCGGGCATCGGCCTCGTGCTCGCCTCGACGAAAGCCGACATGTCGGGTGTCGTCGGCACCGGCGCGGGCCTCGGCCAACCGTGGCGGCTCGCGCAGCGCGTCGCGAAAGAGCTGCGCCTCGGCGGGACCTGCACGGCCGTCTCGTGCGCCTGTGCTTCGGGTCTCGTCGCACTCGCCACGGCCGCGCGCAGCATGCAACGCGGCCAGCACGAACGCATGCTCGTCGTCGGCGTCGACGTCCTGTACGAGTTCGTCATGGCCGGGTTCGGCAGCCTGCACGCGCTCGATCCGGCGCCCTGCCGCCCGTTCGACGCAGCGCGACGCGGCGTCTCGCTGGGCGAAGGCGCAGGCGCGCTGCTGCTCTCGCAGAGCGGCGGCGAGTCGATCGGCGTCGAGATACTGGGCCACGGCGGCGCCAACGACGCGTGCCACGTCACGGGCCCCGACCGGCAGGGCGCAGGCATCGAGCTCGCGGCGCGACGCGCGATCGGCAACGCGGGGCTCGACCTCTCCGCGATCGACTTCATCCACCTGCACGGCACCGCGACCCAGGCCAACGACGCGACCGAAGCCATGGGCCTCGCGCGCCTCTTCGGCGGCCGCACGCCGCCCGCGTTCGGCACGAAGGGGCAGACGGGCCACACGCTCGGCGCGGCCGGCGTGCTCGAGACGATCGCCGCGATCGCGGCGCTGCAGCGTTCGGCCGTGCCGGCCAACGTCGGCCTGCAGCACTCGGACGTCGATCAGGGTCTCGACCTCGTGCGCACCGTGCGACCGCTGGCCAAGGCGCGTCGTGCGTTGAAGGTCGCGAGCGGATTTGGCGGCGTGCAGGCCGCGTTGGTGCTGCAGGCATGACCACGCTGCCCACGGTCCTCGCGGTCGGAGTCGTCGACCAGGAGCGCATCGCGGGCAGCTCCGGCATGCACACGACGTGGAAGCGCCTCGGCGTCGAAGCACCGGGCACGGGCCGCACCTTCCGCGCCGCGTTCGGCCGCAGCGACGAGACCTTCCGCCGGCTCGACCGGTGCTCGCGCGCGCTCGTGCTCGCGACGACCGCGGCGGACATCGAGAAGGTGCTGCCGCGCGACGCGCGCGACGACACGGCGCTCGTCGTCGAGACCACGCTCGGCTGTCTCGACGCGGACCTGCGTTTCGCGGCGAGCATGCGCACGGAAATGTGCGACGGACCGATCTTCCCATACACGCTGCCGAGCACGAGCCTCGGCGAAGTGGCGCTGCGTTACGGGCTGCGCGGCCCGAGCATCTGCCTGTCGGTCGCTCCCGACGCGGCCGGTGCTTCGCTCGCCGAGGCCTCAGCCCTGCTCGAGAACGGCGAGGCGACGTTCGCGCTGGTCGCCACGGTCGACGTGCTGCAACACAGCGTGCCGCACGCAGAGGCTTCGTGCCGCGCGATCGCGGTCCTGCTGGCGCACCGACGCCTCGGCCTGCCATCGCGCATCGCGTGGGCCGGGCACGGAGTCACGGCGTTCGCCGAGCTCGCGAGGAGCGTGCAACAGACGGTGCGCTGAACGCGAGGACCGATGGCTTGCGTTGGGTCGGAAGGATCCCTCGCGCCCGCGCCGTCGCGTACGACGGCTTGCTGTCACCGGGTGCGCCGTTCAGCGCAGCGGCATGGGTGCCTGCACGAGGTTCACGGCATTCGCGTCGACGTCGCGGTCCACGGCCAGCAGGCGCAGCTCGCGCACTCCCTGCGCGGCGCGCCGCACCGCGCCGAGCGTCAGCGACAGCAACTCGGCCAGCACCTCGTCGATGAGCTCGGTCGCGACGCCGTAGAACAGGAAATTGATCGGCGTCAGCTGACCGAGCGCCCAGATCGCCGCCGCACGCCCGCCCGCGAGCTGAAAGCACCAGCGGTGGCCGTAGACCCGCGCCGTGCGCGGGTCGAGCAGTTCCTCGACGGCGATCGCGACGGGCCGACCCGCGATACGCGGCTGCTCGCTGCGCAACAGACCGTCGAACCACTCCATGACGTCGCGGAACTCGGCCTTCTTCGTCGAGGCGCTGGCCAGCACGAGCATGTCCTTGCTGCCCTCGGCGAGCCAGCGCTCGACGTCGGCGCCCTGCAGCACGCTGGTTCCCGTGACGCCGATCACGAGGTCGACGTCGAGCCAGCACTGCGGCGGCAGGTTCGCGAGTGCTCGAGCTTCGCGATAGCCGGCCTCGTCGCACGGCCCCTGCACGACGTGGTCGATGCCCAGCAGCGCCTGCTCGGGCGCATCGAGACGCGTACCGAGCGCCTTGCACAGCTCGGCGCCGATCGCGCCGCGCGAACCGAGCACGAGACACGAACGCCGCGACAGGATCCGGCCGGCGGCATTCAGCACGGTCTCGACCGCGCCGAGCACCGAAGTCGCCACCTCGCGCGCTTCGACCACGCGCTTCCTGTTCGAGATCGCGATCGAGTACGCCGGCAGCGCGAGCCGTCCGTGCTTTCGTTCGACCTCGCACAACCGGTCGAAGCCGTTGCGCGTGTGCTCGACCGTGCCGAGCAAACGGGGGCCGAGCACCGAGCCGAGCGGCCGCGCGTCGTGCACGGTGTGACCCAATCGCGCAGCGAAGGCCTGCACCGACAATCCCTGCAGAATGGCCTCCTGCACTACGGGCCCCAGATAGCCGCCGTCCTCGACGAGCAGACAGTTCTCGCCGGCTGCTTCGGCGCGCGCGACCTGGCGCAGGAACGGCACGATGGCCACGGCGCGCATCGCTTCGAGGTAGTGGCCTTCGCGCCCGCGCAGCGCCGCTTCGATCTCGGCGACCTCGTCGAGCCGCGAGTATTGCGAGGACAGGCGGTAATGCCCCTCGACGCGGTTGCGATCCGGAACGTGCACGAGCGCGAGCGCGCGGAACTCGTCGGGCGGCAGATCGAGGATCGCATCGAGGTAGCTGACGGGCGGCTCGCCGGCGTAGGCCACGAACAGGCACGTGAGGTCGCGGCAGCCCAGCGCGCGCAGCGCCGCGATGAGCCCCACGACCTCGCCCGTCATGTGGTGCACGAGGAAGACCTTCACTGAGCACAACGGCTGGGTCTTGTCGTGGCTGCCGGCGACGGCGGTCAAGGACGGCATGCGCTGCAGGAAGGCCGCCGCGTCGACGCGTTCGCGGCGCTGCCCGAGCGACAGCAGCAGCACGCGGCCGAGTTGCGCCACGTCGAGGAACACGGGCACGCCGCCCGTGTCGACGCGCACGACCTCGCGCCCCGACAGCAGCTCGCGTACGCCGCGGTCCTCGAGCGTCAGCAACACGCGCTTCAGCAGCTCGCTGACTTCGGCCGGGTCGTTCTCGAGCAGGAACGGCAATGCCGTCTCCGACCACTGCAGCGCGACCCTCTCGATCGAGGCGAGGCCGGCCTGGTCCAACTGCCGGAACAGGTGGCTGTGCGGCGACCGCAGCTCGAGGAACGAACGGCGCCCGCGTTCGGCCTCGCGCCGCAGCGACTCGGCCCAGGTCTGCGCGATGCGCGTCGAACCCGCGATGAAGTGGCGGTCCTCGACGCGCTCGATGCGCACGTGCGGGATCGTCTGTAGATCGAGGCGGCATGGGCCCGCTTCGATCGTGATGCGGAAGGCGCCGCGGCCCGGCTCGCGGCGCGCGAGCACGTGTTCGAGCACGAACCGCTGGCGTTGCTCGCCGTCGCCGAACTCGGCGACGAGCGCCTTGGACTGAGCACTGCCCTGCGGCAACAGCGCATCGCGGTAGCTCGCGCGTTGCAGGCTGCCGAGCAGCGCGCGCAGACGCGTCTCGAACACGTCCGGACGCGCGAGGATCGCCGCGGTCGCGTCGACTTCCGCCGCGAGCTTGACCAGCTCGATGCCGAAGTCCTCGATCAGCTCGGGGTTCTCGCGCGAACGCAGGCGCCGCTCGATCGTGATGTCGATGCGGTCGCTCCTGGCCTGTGCTGTGACCATCTCGGCGAGCGCCCGCGACAGCACGGACAGACCGTGCAGGACCGGCAGCGAGCTGACGTCGAGCGCCCAGACGCCGTCCGCGGGCACGAGCGCGGGCCCCAACGAAGTCGGTATCTCGTGGCGGCCCGTCATGAGGTGGCTTCGTGCTCGACGACGGCCTTGATGCACGCGCGCGAACGCGCCGTCGCGAAGGCCTGCGACAGCTCGCCGGCACGAAAGCGGTCCGTGACCAGGCGTTCGCCGATGCGACGCAGTTCGGGATCCGTCGCGAGCAGGTGCAGCGCCTGGCGGAAGTCGCCGCAGCGCGAGCTCGTGAGCCGTAGATCGCGTGTCTTGACCGCGGCGAGCAACGGCGAGGCCGCCACGTCCGCCGTCGGGTGCAAGAGCACGGTGCCGCGCGGCCTCACGAGCGCCTGCTCGTGCCCCGCGCGCGGACGGATCGCGGCATCGATCTGCGCCGCCGTCGCCGCGACCGCCGTGTCCGCGCGCGGCAGGCCGTCGCGCGGGGCCGCGTAGTGTTGCGCCAGTGCTGCCGCGTCGCCGCGCTGCACGTCGGCCGAGGCCGTCAACCATGGCGGCGGCGGCACCGCCGCGAGCCACGCGATGCGCGGCCGGCTGCCGGTGCGCGCGCGTTCCCAGACCGACGTGCCTTTGGCCGGTGCCGCGTCGGGAAACCGTGCGATGGCCAGCTCGTCGACGACGAGCTCGGTCAGGTGGCCGAGGCCATTGCTCGGCTGCCCGTGCGTCGACTTCAGATGGACTTCGCGCCGCGCGAGACGCACGGCCGTGGCCAGACCGTCCGGGTTTCCGGTCGTGTCGATGACCACGTCGAACGAGCCTTCCGAAGGCCCGGGATCGCGACCTCCGATCAGATGGCCCTCGGTCGCGCCGAACGTGCGCGCGAGCTGCAGCATCGCGGGATCGCGCGCCACCGCGGCGATCGCGAAGTCCCCGCCGGCGGCGCGCCGTTGCGCGCGCACGCCCGCGAGCGCGGCCACGACGAGCATGCCGAGCCGCCGCGGCCCCAACACCGCAATCTTGTCGCCCTCGCGCGGTGCGATCGTGTGCACGGCGTGCAACGCCGCCGCGAACGGCTCGACGAGCACGGCCGCGCTGTCGGGTACGTTCGCAGGCACTTCGATGCAGGCCTGGACCGGCGCGAGGATCCACGGACCGAATCCACCGGGAAGGTCGTGGATGCCGAGCACCACGCGCTCGGGGCAGTGCGTGTGCAGGCCCATACGGCAGAACGCGCAGTCGCTCGGCACGCCGCGCGCAGTGTGCGACGCGTTGATCTCGACGACGTAGCGACGTCCGGCTTCGTCGAGCGCCACGACTTCGTGGCCGGTCACCTGCGGCAGCGGGAACGGCAGATGGTGCCGCGCGAGGTCGGTCGAGCACACGCCGCATTGGCGCACACGCAGCGGGCGGAAACCCGGCCCGAGTCCGAGGGCCAGCGCGCCGTCGCGATAGATGCGCCAGCCCTGCGCGGCATCGCCCTCGAGCCGATAGTGGGCGCGCGCGAAGCTCTGGTCGGATCGGTAGTCCTGGGCGTCGAACTCGATGGTCGGCATCGGCATGAGCAGGTTACCGCGCGGGCACGGCGAGAGGGCCCCCAATCATCTAGTCGATCTCACCGGGTCCCGCGCCGACACGCAGCACGTCGAAGGCGGGCACGACGCCGAAACGTTGCAGGAACACTTCGCTGACCTTCGCGACGACGTCGCCGAACGCACCGGGCCGCAACAGCGCGATCGCGCAGCCGCCGAAGCCGGCCCCGGTGAGCCTGGACCCGAACACCCCCTCGTTGCCGCGCGCAGCGGCCGTGATCACGTCGAGCTCTTCGCAGCTGACCTCGTAGTCGCCCGCCGCGGAGCGATGGCTCGCGTCGAGCTGGGCACCGAGCGTCGAGTAGTCGTGACGGCGCAGCGCCGCCGCCCCGGCGCGCGTGCGCTCCATCTCGGTCACGACGTGACGCGCGCGGCGGAACAACACCTCGTCCATGGCCTCGCGACTCTGCTCGAGATCGCCGAGCGTGTAGGACGCCAGGTGCGGGAGGTCGCGCGCGTGCGTGCGCAGGATCTCGTGCGCCGTCGCACACTGGGCGACGCGCTCGTTGAAGCCGCTCTTCGCGAGCAGGCGCGGCTTCTTGGTGTCGAGTACGAGCACTTCGCACGCCTCCGGGTCGAACGGCACGTGTTCCCAGCGTGGTCCAGCACAGTGCAGCAGCAGCACCTTGCCCGCGCGGCCGAGCGCCGAGGCGAACTGGTCCATGATGCCGCAGCGCACGCCGACGAAGCCGGTCTCGGCGCGATGCGCGAGCAGCGCGAGTTGCTGCCGTTCGAGGCTCGTGCCGTGCAGCGCATCGAGGCCGATCGCCGTGACGATCTCGAGCGCCGCCGACGACGAGAGACCCGACGCGATCGGCAGATCGCCGCCGAAGACGGCCTCGAACCCGTTCCCGAGCCCCGTGCGCTGCTGGAACCCGTGCCAGACGCCGATCGGATAGCCGGCCCAGCCCCACTCGGGTCGCGTGCGCGCACCGACGTCGGCGGCGTCGATGTCGACGACGAGCTCCTGGTCGAGGCTGCGGCAGCTGATCCGGCCGTCGGAGCGCAACCGCATCGCGGCGTAGATGCCGCGGTCGACGGCCATCGGCAGCACGTCGCCGCCGTTGTAGTCGAGGTGAGCCCCCACGAGATTGATCCGGCCCGGTGCGAAGAAGCGCCGGAACGGCTGCTCCCCGAAGTCGGCCCGGAACCTGGCCTCGATGGCGTCGACCAGTCGCGAGCGCGGCGTGACAGTCATTTCCAACATCGGAACGAGGTGCCGCTCCGCGTGCAAGCCAAGCCACCGCAACTACCGCGAAGACGAGAACGCCCGGCCGAGCTTTCCCTGGACAAGAGGGCGCCGTTACGACAGACGCGTGCCATGCTATTCCGTCTGCACCCGCACCTTCCCCATGTCGCACCCTGAGCGAAAACACCGCGTGTCCCTGGCCGTCCTGGCCATGTCTGCTTGGCTGCCGGCCCAAACCCCCGAGACACCACCGCCCGAAGCACCGGCCCAGAAGACCGCGGAACCGCCCCCAACACAGGCCGCCCCCCACTTCCTCGTGCGCCGCTATCCGCGCGACAAGGACGTCGCCGTCGCGATCGTCGGCAGCCGGTCGCTCACGCTCGGCGAACTGATCGACCACATCGACAGCAAGCACTTCCCGGGCTTCCGCGATGCGATGCCGCGCCCCGAGATCCAGCGCATGCTGCAGTCCGACCTCATCGCGCCGTGGGTCAGGCAGTTCGCCGATCTGCACGCGCTGCGGCTGAGTCTCGGCGAGCAGGCCGTCGACGAGAAGAAGCTGACCGAGGCCCAGAGTGCGGACCTGAAGGCCAAGTTCCAGACCTGGCTCGACACCTACACGGCCAACCGCCGCGAGAGCGGACGCACGACCGAGCTCACGCAGCGGCTCGTGAACTCGCTGCTCGCCGATTTCCAGCTGCGCAGCGGCCTGGCCTGCGAAGTACAGGGCTTCCTCGACTACCTCGAGCCCGACGACTACCAGCGCGGGGAGATGCAGGCGTTCTTCAACGCGAATGCGAGGGTGTTCGGTGGTCAGGTCAAGGTGGCCCACATCCTCGTGCAGCATCGCGACGGCGGCACCGGCATCCTGCTCGCCGAGGAGGGCCGTGCGCGCGCGAACCAGCGGCTCGCCGAGATCCGCGCCCGCTTGCGCCCGGATGGCAGCAACTTCGAGGACGTCGCCGCACGGTGGTCCGACGACACGCGCACCGCACACGAAGGCGGCCTGCTCGGTGGCCTGCACCGTTTCGACGATCGCATGCCCGCGACCCTATGTCGCGCCGCATGGAACCTGCGCGACGGTGAGGTCAGCGACGTGATCGAGACCCAATACGGTTGGCACATCTGCAGGCGTCTCGATTTCAATCAGCAGGTCTTCATGCTGTTCACCGACGACGCGATGCCGACGATCCGGATGGTCATGCGCCGTTCGAGGCAGGAGACGCGGCTCTTCGACGCCCGCAAGGCCGCGAACGTGCAACTGCTGTTGTGAGTCGCTTCGCGACTCACGACTGCAGGAGATGCTGCGGCGCCGCAACGCGGGGAAACAACAACGGCGAAACACGCAGTCAGCCCCGCGGCGGCGCCCTCGGAAGCCTGTTGCCTCGCAGAAGCGGTCACGTGATCGGAACAGCGGTCAGGCGCGCAGCGTCCACCAGACGACGACCCAGAACGGGTTCACGATGGTCCACAGTATCAAGTAGCGCCGGAACGGCTGCTTCTGGGTCTTGTGATGGAACCACGCCATTGCGAGATACGCGCCGATCCAGCCGCCGAGGAAGACGAGCCACAACAGCGTCCGCTCGCGCACGCGGCGTCCCTCACCGCGGCTGCGCCATTTGTCGAAGCCGAACACGAACACCGCGATCACGTTGAGCAGCAACATCAGGCACCAGACCAGTTGCAGCATGGCGCCATGATGCGACTCTGCCGCCTCGCGGACAATGCGGCGCCGAACACCGGCTGCTAAGCTCCCGCGCCCCCTCCATGACGGTCACCGCCCAAGACGTCGCGTCCGCAGCTCTGGCGATCAAGAGCTACGTGGTCCGCACTCCGACCATCGCGGCCACGCGTCTCTCCGAGATGCTCGGCCTGCAGCTGTTCCTCAAGCTCGAGAACCTGCAGTTCACGGGCTCCTTCAAGGACCGCGGCAGCTGCCTCAAGCTGCAGCGCCTCGCGCAGGCCGACGATCCGCCGGCCGGGGTCGTCGCGGCGTCGGCCGGCAACCACGCGCAAGGCGTGGCATACCACGCGCGGCGGCTCGGCCTGCGCGCCGTGATCGTGATGCCGCAGAACACGCCGTTCTCGAAGGTCGAACGCACCGAAGCGCTCGGCGCCGAAGTGCTGCTGCGCGGCGAATCGCTGGCCGAGTCGGCCGTCTACGCGACGGCCCTAGCGGCCGAGCGCCAGCTCGCGTACGTGCACCCGTACGACGACCCCGCGATCATCGCGGGCCAGGGCACGGCTGCGCTCGAGATGCTCGAGGACCAACCCCAACTCGACACGCTCGTGATCCCGATCGGCGGTGGCGGTCTCTGCGCCGGCATGGCGACCTGGGCCAAACACGTCCGGCCGACGATCCGCGTGATCGGCGTGCAGTCCGCGATGTGCCCTTCGATGCTGGCACATCTGCGCGGCGAGAAGCGCGCGTTGCACACGCACACGCTCGCCGAGGGCATTGCGGTCAAGACGCCCGGCGTCTTGACTGGCGAGATCCTGAAGCGCCTCGTCGACGACATCGTGCTCGTCGACGAGGCCGACGTCGAAACCGCCGTGCAGATGCTCGTCACGCAGCAGAAGGTCGTCGCCGAGGGCGCTGGCGCCGCGGGCTTCGCGGCCGTGATGAAGGATCCGGCGTCGTTCAAGGGCCGCGAAGTCGGCGTCGTGATCTGCGGCGGGAACATCGATCGGCGCATGCTCTCGACGGTGCTGCTGCGCGGGCTCAAACGCGATGGCAAGGTCGCGAAGCTGCGCATCGCGATCCACGACGTGCCCGGCGTGCTGGCGCAGGTGACGCAGATGATCGGGGCCGCCGGCGCCGACATCATCGAGGTCGAACACCAGCGTCTGTTCACGAACCTGGCCCCGCGCCAGGCGGAGCTCGACGTCGTCATGGAGACGCGTGGCAAGCCGCACGTCGACCAGATCGTGCTGACGCTCGAAGCAGCGGGGTTCCCGGCGCGTTCCTTGTGAGCCAGAGCGCTGGGCTCCGCAGTACCAGGTGAACACCGGAGGGGACCCCGCGCGACGCCGAATCTGCTTGCCCTGCCGCAGATCGGGCGATCCGGCGGCCTTCGCGGCTTCCACGCGCCGCACGCACCGCGCACCGGGGATTGCCACAATCAAGTTACCTAGATGCAATCCTACCTGGGTTCGGGGAGGGAGCTTCCTCAACCTCGGAGCAATCATGCGCCCCATTTCCGCTCTCTGTTTGTTCACGCCCCTGGCCGCGCTGACGCCACTCGCAGCGCAAGTAGGCTACTCGACAGGCTTCGAAACCTTCGTGGCAAGTTCGTCCGGCACTCCGTGCGCCGGACAGGACGGCTTCTATGTCCCGCCGGTCGCGGGCAGCGTCGACGGTGCGATCTTCGACTACCCGACGAACACGATCGGCGTCCCGATCAATCCCAACGGCGGCCTCAACTTCTACGCCGGCGTCGTTGTCTCCGGTTCCTGCCGCGCCCAGCGCAATGTGACGCCACCGACCAACGCGCGTTGCGTCGTGCAGTTCGACGTCCTGTGCAACTACGTCGGGACCGCGGCCGCGCCACCCAACAACATCGGCGGCGTCTCCTTCCAACCATCGGCGGCGATCCCGCCGCAGTTCCCGGTGGTCGCGGTCTACATGAACCTGCTCGCACGCTGGCCCGCAGGTGCCATGACGCCGCCGCCGACGTGGGACGCCGACACGGCCTTCGGTCCGACGCCGGCCAGTGTCATCACCACGCTGCCCGACCCCGCCTTCCAGGGCCTGGCCGTGAACGTCTGGCACACCTGGGGAGCCACGCTCGACCTCCGGACCCAGGAGTACATCAATTGGCGCATCACCAACGGCCTGACGGGCATCACGACGGTCTACACGCCTCCGGCCCCGGTCCCGCTGCCGAACCAAGGCAGCCTGCAGATGCCGACGGACTTCCGCTTCTTCACGGGCAGCCTCGGCAACCTGTTCGCGGTCGACAACTTCACGGTCACCTTCGGCGCGACCTACGACACGTTCGGCACCGGCTGCCCCGGCGCCCTCGGCGTACCGGCCATCGCGGTGACCCCGGGTTTTATGCCCACGCTCGGCTTCGGGTTGAGCGTCGATTTCAGCAACCTGCCCCTGGGCATAGGGCTCATGATGACCGGCCTCTCCAACACGCTGTTCGGCGGCGCCGTTCCGCTGCCCTTGCCACTGGCCGGCTTCGGCTTCCCGGGCTGCGACCTGCTCGTCGATCCTATGGTCATGACCACGGTGGTCGGTCCCGGCACCACGGCGACCTGGTCCTTGCCGATCCCACCGACGCTGGCGCTCGCCGGTTTCGAATTGTTCAACCAGGGTGCGAGCCTCGACACGGGTCCGGCCTTCCTGGCGTTCAGCAACGGCGGACGCGCAGTTCTCGGGCTCTGACCCCGACAGCGACACCCGCAGCGGGCCCCGCTGCGACGCAGAGCCGATGACTCGGGTGGGCAGGCAGCGGAACGGGGCGTGCCGCTTCCGCTGCCGCAGGTGCTGACGCGGCTGCTCCGGCCGGTAGCATGGCGAGGGTCCACTCGAGTCATCCGTTCGGAAAGGAACCCATGCGAACCTTCGCGATCATGCTGCTCCTGTCCGCGCCCGCCTTCGCGCAGGGCGACGAGAAGGGGTTCGAGAAGCTGTGCAACGGCAAGGACCTGTCGGGCTGGAAGTTCACCTTCAAGGACAAGGACGTCGATCCAGCCAAGACGTTCGCGGTCCGCGACGGGATCGTCGTCTGCACCGGTCAGCCGACCGGCTACATGTACACCGAGCGGACCTTCAAGGAGTTCACGCTGCGCCTCGAGTACCGCTACAAGCGCCCCGACGATCTGAAGGACGAGTCGACGTTCGCGGGGAACAGCGGGTATCTGCTCTTCGTGCAGGAGCACAAGGTCTGGCCAAGGTCGATCGAGATCCAGGGCATGAACCGCGACGTCCTCGGGATCATCGCGATCCAGTGCAAGGCGAAGTTCGAGTCGGACCAGGAGGCTCGTCTGAAGGCCCGCAAGCCCGTCGGCGAATGGAACGCCGTCGAGATCGTCGTCAAAGACGGCAAGATCACCGCGTCCCTCAACGGCACGCTCGTCTCCACGGTGAGCGAGTACGAACCCAAGGAGGGACCGATCGCGTTCCAATCGGAGGGCGCCGAGATCCACTGGCGCAACATCCGCATCCGCGACGACAGCACGACGACGATCCGCGGCAAACTCGCGTTCAGGGACGTCGAGGGCGGCTGCTGGACGCTCGAGGACAAGGACACCACCTACGACCTCCACGGCGACCTGCAGGGCTGCAAGCACGGGGACGAAGTGGAGGTGACCGGCCGCGTCGCCAAGGACAAGGTATGCGTCCATCAGGTCGGGACGATCTTCGAGGTGGCCTCCATCCGCAGGCTCGCGAAGTAGCCAGCGAGCCCGCCGCGTTTCACCGTGCTTTGAGCTGCACCTGCAGGCCCGTCACCTTCTCGCCGACCTGGAACACGCGCGGCGGCAGCACGGCCAGCTCGTAGCCCTTGCGCATGGCGACGAGGCGCACAGGGACGCCCGGTGGCATGCCGTGCATGGCGAACGCACCCTTCTCGCGCGTGAACCCCCAGGCCACGGACACCGAAGGATCCGGGGCTGCCACGTCCTCTTCGCCGCGCTCGCGGACCTTCGCCTTCGCGCGCCATTGCTCGAGACACCGATCGGCGAGCTCGCCGACGCCGATCGCGAGCACGCTGACTCCTTGCACGGGCTGGCCGGCCGCATCGACGCAGCAGCCGTGCACCTCGGCGCCGCGCAGGAGCGCCACCTCGAGGTCGGCGACGATGGTGTGTTCGCCCAGCGTGAACTCGCGCGTGGTCACCGCGTAGCCCGGCACGCGCGCGACGAGGATCCAGCGGCCCGCCTCGAGATGGACTTCGTGGAAGTGCTCGGACGTGGTGCCGGAGTCCATCTGCTGGCGCGGACCCGGCGGTTCGACCGCGTCGAGCAGCAGCGTCGAGTCGCCGGCGCGGCGCGGATAGACCTCGATGGCGAACGCACCGAACGACACCGTCTTGCCCGTCTCGGCGTCGACGAGGCGGCCGTGCAACTCGGCGCCATGGTCGCCGAGGTCGCGCGGATCGCTCGCTTGCTTCAGCTTCACGTCGATCGCCGGCCCGTCGGGACGCAGGCCGCCTTTCTTCGCGGGCGAACAATCCGCCGCATGGACGTGCAGCGTGTAGGGCCCGTCGCCGAGACCCGTGAACGCGATGGCCCCGCCGGTCTCGAGCTTGCCGGTGTGCTGCAGCTGGCTCTCGTCGTCCTCGAGCCAGACGTTCGCCCATTCGATCGGCGCACCGTCGAGACGCGCGACGAAACCGCTGAGCGCGCGGCCCGGCGCCAGCTCGATGCGTACCTGCTGCTCGCCGACGCGCGGCGTGATGGCCGTGAAGCTCGCCACGCAGCCGACCAGGCGGCCGTCGACGAACAACCACTTCGGCCCCGGCGTGCGGCCGCTCAGCAGTGCCGTGCCGTCGGCCCCGCTCTGCGCCTCGACCTCCGCCTGGGCCCAGCCCGGGCGCGGTCGCGCCTCCGTCGCGGCGTAGAGGAACACGGGCACGGCGGGCAGCGGCGCGCCCTCGCGGTTGCACACGGCGACCGCGAGCTGGAAGCGCGACGACGCCGTGCCGACGGCGGCGGGAAGCACGAGCGCGAGTGGCGTCGCCGACTCGCCGGGCAATGCGAGGTCCGCCGTCTCGAGCAGCTCACGACCCCCTTCGGCAACCGTCAACCTCACGACACGCCCGCCGTAGTCCGGCATGCGGAACTCGACGCGGAACGCTCCGGACGGATCGGTCGTCGTCTCCGCGACCGCGTGCGGCTTTAAGCCACCGGCGAGCCTCACGGTGACGCGGGATCCGGCCACGGGCCAGGCCGCGGCGTCGTGCACCGTGCCCGTGAACACGTGCAGCGGCACCGGTGCCGGGTCCTGCTGCACGAGCGACGAGGGCGTCGCCGTGGTCGCGGTCGCTGCGAATCCGGGTTCGGGCGCCTCGGTGCGGACCGAAGGTGGATCCTGCGGTGCTTGCGCAGCGGACGACAGCGGCCCCGCAACCGCAGTCACCGGAGCCGCCTCGCCACCGCCGAACGGATTGGCCACGACGGCGATCACGCCGAGGGCAGCCGCACCGAGGCCGGCTGCGACGGCGCGGCGCACCCACGACGACGCCGCGAGCGGTGCCGAGGCGTAGGAGCCCAGCAACCTGGCCTGCAAGTCTGCGGGCACCGCCGGCGATGGCTGGCTCGCGACGATCTTCGGCAGACCAGCGAGTGCCACGGCGACGCCGCGCCCCGCGAGCGCCTTGCGCAATCGCTCGAGAGCACGACCGACGCGTTCGTGTGCAGTCGACTCCGAGATGCGCATGGCCGTGCCGATCGATGCGAAGGACAGTTCGTCCTGGCACCGCAACAGCAGCGGTACGCGCAGGTCGCCGGGCAGGCCGTCGACGGCCTCGCGCACGATCCGATGCATGTCGGTGTCGGCGCAGAGCTGCGCCGGATCGTTCCGTTCCTCGTTCTCGCGCGGCATGGCTCTCTCCTCGTGGTGGTCGCGACGGCGTCGCGCGCGCAGGGCGTTGTTCGCGAGCATCGTCGCGAGCCAGCACAACGTCGCGCGCACGCTCTCGGCTCGATGCAACTGCGCCTTGCCCTGCAACACGCGCACGAACACGTCCTGCGCCACGTCGGCCGCCATCGCGCTGTCGAGCGCCACGCGGGAGGCCGCGCGGTAGACGGCATCGTGATGGTCGCGCACGAGCGCTTCGAATTGGTCGCGGGGCAGGCGTGGCATCGGGTGTCGTGGTTCCTGGTCGATCCGTCGCACGGAGAGAGAACCGGCCGCGGCGCATTCTCCGGCCAAATCGCGCGAATTGCTCGCCGTTCAGCGCGTCGCGAGCATCGGCAGGGCCCTGCCATCGCGCGCGATCATCGGGGCGTTCAACAAAGGTATCGCTGCACACTCAGCCACGTGGCCCCGACCTGCAGCAAGAAGGCGACGCCGAACGCCGCAAGCCGCAGGGGCCAGCGGGACGGCTCGGTGGCGCGGACTGCTGCAACGATTCCGGCCACCGACGCGAGGCGTCCACGCGCACCGCAAGCCTCAGCCCGTCTAGAGCGAGTGGGGTCGCGTGGAGCGTCTCGTCAGGCACGCAATGTCCCCCACGCTCCTCGAGCTTCTTGATCGGATCGAGCGATCTGCTCTGCTCGTGACAGTTCCTCGCGCAAGAAGGCACGAAAGGTAGTCCACCTGCCTGTTTCTTCGCCGCCTTTCCGGCGAGCGATGATGTGATCGCCGTCGAAGAAGTAGCCGACATCCTCCGATTCGGAATGCGGGCCGCCACCGAAGTGGAACAGCTCCGTGGCTCCGACAAACTCCCGACGCCAATGCTGATTGGCGCTGACGAGAGAATGTGGCCGCAGCGTCGATCTGTCGAGCAAGCCACTGCGGGACGGAATGCCATACAGCGATACCTCGAATGCGAAGCACCCATTGGTTTGGCACAGAACCGTCCGGTAGACCGAAGGGCAACTCAAGCCTGGAGGGATGTCGGACATGCTCAGGGGTTCGAAGAGCCAGAAGGCGTGTGCCTGTGGCGCTACCCAGGGCATGGGCGCCACGACAATGGCTGAACCGTTCGTAGTGGTCCCGAACGCGCTGTACCTTCGAGCGATCTCGGAAAGGGGGGCGACCTCACCTGCGAAGTCGGGAACAATGGCATCAGGCTTGCTCACGATGGTCAACGTCCTGCTCGCTGAGCCGCAGGCGCGTGCGATGCACTTGATCTCGCCGTTCCGTGATAGGTGCTCGTCAGCCGCTGCGCCTGGTCGGGTAGCCATGATGCCAATCGCCGAGATCTCCGACAATCGCATGGCAGCAAAGAAAACATGAGCAACGACAACGCCTTCGAGGACGCAGTCCGCGAGTACTTGGCTGGCGCGCTGAGAGCCCTCGAGCGCGCGGACGCCACGGCCGCTGGCGGTTCGATCAAGGCCCATGGTCATGCCGCAGGATTACCGGCGGGAATCGTCGTCGACGGAACGGTGGAGTCCTGCTACTTCAGTCCCAGCACTTTTCCGCTGGACAGCAGACGTATCGCCTCTGCGAGACGCCTGAGCTTCGTCTCCTCGCGCTTGGCGGACTCGATCCAGGCGTAGTACCGCCGGCGCTGCTCGGGCGGCAGCGCGTCGAAGTGGCGCATGGCAGCCGGGTGCTTCTGCAAGGCTGTCTGGATGTAGGCCGGCAGCTTCGAGAGCATCTCGAGCCGCTTGGGCCGAGGACCACAGCCGCGGTCAGTCGGAGGGCGTGCGATCCCTGGCGCCTTCAATCGCCGGGCGGCCTTCAGTTCCGCGTAGCGCTTCCGATTCACGCCCGACCATCGGCTGTCCGCTCGGCGCGGTGTGAACTTCCGCGCGAACCGCCGGTCATCCAAGCGCTTGATGAGACTGTCCACCCAACCAAAACACAGCGCTTCGTCGAGCGCGTCCTCGTAGTCGATGGACGCAACGCCGGTGTGCTGCTTGTGGAAGATCAGCCAGATCTCAGGCACTGAAGCATGATGCTCGGTCAGCCAGTCGCGCCACTCGTCCAGTGTCCGTACGAGCAGTGTCTTCATGCGTCACCACGTCGTCGCCCAGGCA
>DASRJH010000074.1:0-29963 GCA_035649575.1 Planctomycetota bacterium | reverse complement strand
GGCAGACCTTCCGGCAAGGCAGCTTGCAGGAACACGCCACCCGCTCCACCTTGCAGCGTGACCGAGTTGGCCGGCAATTCGGCGAGCACCTCGGCTAGTGGTCCCAGGATGCGCATCGAATCGTGTTGCGCCACGTACACGACGCGCTGCCCGGGAAGCGGCAACGGGGGGACGTTCAAGAGTCGCACCTGGGTGGCGGAAAAGCGCAGCGCATAGCGGTTCCCCTCGGGCGTCGTGGTCAGCGTCGCCGATGTGCCGACCACCTCGGGCGTCTCGTGTTCGCCGAACACGACCAGACCTGCGGCACTCTCGAGGATCATGAGGGTACCAGCTCTCGCAATGTGCAGCGTGCCGGGGCCGACGCCACCTGGGTGGATCACCGAGCTGTCGGGGAGCTGCACGCGCAGGGACGCGGCACCACCCGGTGGCGGGACTTGCAGTGCAGCGCCCGGCACGTCGACGCGGCCGGGCCTGACGCCTGCCCCATCGTCGAACGACAGCGCCGGCGACCGCAGTTCCACCGAGTTGCCGTGCACGAGCACGCCGAAGTCGCCCGCGTACAGCAGCAGGACCGAAACCGGGCCACGCGTATCGAATCCTTCGACGCGCAGGAAATCGCCCTCGAGCCCGAGCGCTGACGAGCTCGTCACGCGGATCACGATGACGGCGCCGCCCGTGGGGCCGAAACTGCCGCCCGGGTTGGACACGAACGCCCACTGGACGTTCTCGGCATCGCAGCTCGCGAGCAGCGCCACCAACAACCCCACAGGCGCGAATCGTCGGTTCGTCATGGCGGCATCCTACGCACCCGGGCACCGGTTTGGGGATTCGAGCGCCGGCAGCAGCTGGTAAAAGTCATGGCGTGAACTCCTTCCCGCCAAAGCACCGCTGCGCGCTGCTACTCGTCTGTTTCATCGGACTGCTCGGCAGTGGCTGTGTGGCCCACGTGCACTCGATCGGTCTCGGCGCGACCGGCACGAACGAGATCGTGGCGCGCCAGTACTACGCGCTGTTCGGGTTCATCGCGGTGAACGAAGTGGACCCCCAGCGCATGGCCGCCGATCTGACGAGCTACTCGATCGAAACCAAGTTCGGCTTCGTCGACATGCTGTTGGCCCCGTTCCTGCTGCCGCTCACGTTCACGACGCGAACCGTGATCGTTCGCACCTGATGTCGAGATGACGATCGAGCTCCAGTTCCTCGGTGCCGCTCGCCACGTCACGGGCACCAAACACCTTCTCAAGATCGGCAAGAAGAAGGTGCTGCTCGACTGCGGCATGGTGCAGGGACCACGTCGTGTCGCCGACGAAGCGAACCGCAAGCTGCCGATCGCCGGCCGCGACGTCGATGCCGTCGTGCTGTCGCACGCTCACATCGATCACTGCGGCTCCTTGCCGCGCCTCGTCAAGGACGGCTTCGCCGGTCCGATCTGGTGCACCGACGCAACCAGCGACATGTTGCGGATGATGCTCACGGATTCGGCGCACATCCAGAGCCAGGACTGCAAGCACCTGCGCCGGCGCGGGCACGACGTGGAACCCGTCTACGACGAACAGGACGTCGAGCGGACGCTGCGACTCGTCCGCCCGGTCGCGTATCACGAGACCTTCGTGGTCCTGCGCGAGCTGCGTGTGCAGTTCCTCGATGCGGGGCACATCCTCGGCGCGGCCATCGTGGTCATGGACGTCGACAGCGGCGTGAAGCAGCGCCGCATCGTGTTCACGGGGGACCAAGGGCGCAAGAACCTGCCGATCCTGCGCGACCCCGATCGCATTCCCGAATGCGACGCCCTGATCACCGAGTCGACCTATGGCGATCGCGAACACGAGCAGCGCGTCGACATGATGGCGGAGCTGACGCGCATCGTCAGTGAAGAGCTGCACGACGGCGGTCGCGTGATCATCCCCGCGTTCGCGGTCGGCCGGACCCAGTCGGTCGTGCTGTTCCTCGGTCAGTTGATGCGCGATGGCACGCTGCCGAAGCTGGACATCCACGTCGATTCGCCGATGAGTCGCGAAGCGACGCGGATCATGGGCAAACACCCGGGACTGTTCGACGCCGAGACGCGCTCGCTGCTGCAGCGGGGCCACAACCCGCTCTTCTTCGAAGGCGTGAATTACGTAGCCAGCGTCGAGGAGAGCAAGGCGCTGAACCAGGTCCGCACCGGAGTCATCATCTCGGCTTCGGGCATGTGCGAGTCGGGCCGCGTGCTGCATCACCTCTCGCAAAGCGTCGGCCGCAGAGAGGATTGTGTGCTGATGGTCGGCTACCAGGCGCACGGCACGCTCGGGAGGCGGCTGCTCGACGGCGAGAAGATCGTCAACATCTTCGGCGAGCCACACGACGTGAAGTGCAAGGTGCGTTCGATGCCGGGCCTCTCCGCGCATGCGGATTGGCGCGAGCTCATGGCCGCGAGCCGTCACCTCTCGGGGCGTTGCAAGCAGGTGTTCGTCGTGCACGGCGAGGACGAGCCAGCCTTGGCCTACGCGGGCCGGCTGCGCGATGCCGGGTTCGCCAAAGTGCACGTGCCCAGCAAGTACGATCGCATCGAGGTCGACTGATGCGGGTCCCCTTCACCAAGATGGAAGGCGCCGGCAACGACTACGTGTATCTCGACGCGATCCGCACGCCGTTGTCGTTGGCGAACGCACCGTTGCTTGCGCGTCGCTGGTCGGATCGCCACTTCGGCATCGGCGCCGACGGTCTCATCGTGATGTCGCGCGGACAACAGGCACCGATCCGCATGTCGATGTGGAACGCCGACGGTTCGCGAGGAGCGATGTGCGGTAACGGCCTGCGCTGTCTCGCACGGCTCGCGTTCGAGCATGGCCACGTGCGCGAGCGTGCCTTCACGGTCGAGACGGACGCCGGACCGCGCCGGGTCGAGTTGCTGGCCGAGGCCGACGAGGTGCGTGCGTGGATGGGGGATGTGCGATGTGGTGCTCCGATCCGGATCGACGTCGGCGGCCACCCCGTCGATTTCGTGCCCGGCGACGCCGGCAACCCGCACGCGGTGACGTTCGTCGCCGACGTCGAGGCGGCCGATGTGGCCGGGATCGGCCGGATGCTGCAGGCGCATCGAGGCTTCCCGGGTGGTGTGAACGTCGAGTTCGTGCAGGTGCAGGGACCGGATTCCCTGCTCGTCCGCACCTTCGAACGCGGCAGCGGCGAGACGCTGGCATGTGGCACGGGCGCCGTCGTCGCTGCGGCCGCGGCGCGCCAGCAGGGCCGCGTGCGCGCAGCTACCGTGGCCGTTCGCCTTCGCGGAGGCACCCTGCGCGTCGTCGGCGAGGGGAGTACCCTTGCGATCGAGGGCCCGGCCCGTACCGTCTTCACTGGTGAGATCGCGCTGCCCGAGTCCGGGTGATGCCTCTCGCCGGGCGAAGGCCCGAACATTCCGTCGAGGACAAACCGTGGACAAACTGGTCTGGATCATCCCGCTCGCACTGGTCGGCATCGGCCTGTTGTGGGCGATCGTCACCTACAACGGCCTCATCAGCCGCCGCAACGAGACGAAGAACGCCTGGAGTCAGATCGATGTGCAGTTGAAGCGACGCTACGAGCTGATTCCGAACCTCGTTGAGACCGTGAAGGGCTACATGAAGCACGAGCGCGAGACGCTCGAAGCCGTGATTCGCGCGCGGCAGACCTGTGTCGACTTCAAGAATGCGGGCAACATCGCGGAGCTCGTCAAGGCCGAGGGCCAGCTGACGCAGTCTCTGCGCGGCTTGTTCGCGGTGGCCGAGAGCTACCCGGACCTGAAGGCCAACCAGAACATGCTGAGCCTGCAGGAGGAGCTGAAGTCGACGGAGAACCGCGTCGGGTTCGCGCGTCAGGCCTACAACGACGCTGTGATGCGCCTCAACAACGCGATCGAGATGTTCCCGGCCTCGATCATCGCCGGGATGGGCAGCTTCAAGCAGGCCGTGTTCTTCGAAGTGGAAGCCGCCGAAGAGCGCAAGGCGGTCAAGGTCTCCTTCTAGATGATTGGCAAGAACATCGCCGCGATCGGGCGGCTGGGTGCGACATTCCGCTCGTTCGTGGGTCGCCGCGCGGCGATGGGAACTACTGCCGATCAAGGTCACTCGCCGAGGTGCCTCGGCGCCGCGCTGGCTGCGATCATCGCGACGTGGGGGGCGAGTGCGACGTCCCAGCAGCCCGACGCCGAGAAGGTCGCCGCGGCCGCTGAGAAGTGGGTTACCTCGGACCAGGTTTCGCGCGAGCAGCTCGACCACACGGTCACGGTCATGCTGGCCGATCCGAAGCTCGGCATCGACTGGCTCGCCGCGCAGCTGCCGGCGGCCGACAAAGCTGCCGCGCAGCCACGCAGCAAGGGCGTGCACGGCCTCTGCACGCACTGCGTGCTCGAGTTCCTGCGCCGGCAACGCGACAGCGGGGTCGTGTTCGCGGGCCAATACGGTGACTTGCGGCGGCTGCAGCCGTTCGTCGGGAAGATGCTCTTCGGCCTCTTGCTGGAGACGCCCGCGTGGTTCCCCAACACGCACCGCGTCCGGCTCGTGCCCGCACTGCGCGACGTCCAGCCCACGCTGCCCGATGCGCAAACCCTCGAGGCGACGATAACGATCGCCGAGAACGCGACCATCGAACCCGAGGAGTTGCGCCTTTCGCTCGCCGCGATGCTCTGGCAGTGGGGCAGGAAGCAGCATGCACAGGCGTTCATCGATGCACTGCAGAAAGCCTCGTCGGAGGGCGATGCCGAGGACCGTGTGCAAAAGATGCTCGAACTCGCAGACCTGTACTACCAGCTGCGTGAGTACAAGACCTCGGCCAACACGCACCGCGCGGCGCAAGCGCTCGCGAGTACGGCAAAGGTCGAGTTGAGACCGAACGCCTGGTATGCGTCGGCCTGCGTGCATGCATTGATCGGCGACGTGGAGCGCGGCATGGCTGCACTCGAGAAGTGTGCGAGCATGCACGCGTTGCCTCATCTCGACGAGTCACTGCGGCTCAAGCGCTCCCTCTTCGAGACCGACCCGGAGCTCGCCGTCCTGCGCAGAGACGAACGGTTCGCCGGCATCCTCGAGCTGGCCTTCGGCAAGGCACGGTCCGACAAGGCGGCTGGGCGTTGATCCTCCACGGCGGCGAGCGATGACCCTGCCGTTCGCCTTTCTGCTGGGCCTCGCGGTCGTGTTCGGCAGTCGCGAACTGATCCCGCCGATCCCGGGCAACGGCGGTCTCGAACAGTTGCTGCCGTTTGCCGCGTTGCTGGGCTTGCCCTCGCTGCTGGTCGCCAGCTCCTCGTGGTGGCTCCGCCAGAATCTGATCAAGGGGCGGCGCGGGCGCGTACCGCCGCGCACGATGCTGCGCATCTCGACCCTTGCGACTCCGTTGGTGCTGTGGCTGTTGTTCGCAGAGGGAGGTTACGGCGACTTCGTCGAACGCTGGGTCGGCGGCAGTCATTTCGCGACCAACATGTGCCTCATGCTACCCGTGCTCGCGGCCGAGCTCCCGCGCATCGCGTTGGGCATAACGACCATCGCGCACTGCGAGATCGACGAAGAAATCGCCGGCAGGCGCAGCGTCTCGAGAGAGATGTTGCCGGGTGCGCTCGAACTGTGGCCGGTCGTGCGCGTGGCAATGGGGTGGCCGCTGCTGCTCGTCATGCCGCTCGCCTTGCTCGGTCTCGTGCTCGACGCCCTGGCGCTCGACCGCGAGAGCTACGTGTTCTTCCTCGGCACGACCGCCGGGTCGACGCTGAGCACGCTCGCGTTCCTCGGCATCGCGGCCGCCTTGCTGCCGTCCTGGTTCCGGATCGCATTCGGCGTCGTGCGATCGCTTCCCGAACCGATCGGCACGCAGTTGCGTCACACAGCGACGAGGCTCGGCTTCGATCCAAAGCGCGTCCTGCTGCTGCCGACCGGCATGCGCGCCATGAATGCGATGATGGTCGGGCCGCTGCCCGTGGGCCGCTTCCTGTGTGTCACCGACGGGTTGGTGCGCGCGCTCGACGCGGACTCCATCACGGGCGTCGTCGGGCACGAAGTAGGCCACGCGAAGAGGGGGCACCCGGGTCTGTTGATGATCCTCGTCGTGTTGGTTCCGCTGCTGCTCACCTCCCCGTTGCAATTGCTCAACCTCGACGCGATCGACGTCACGACGAAGGCGCTGTTCGCGGTCACGAGCCTCTTGCTGCTGCTGACGGTCGTGCGCACCCTTGCTCACCGCTTCGAGCACGAAGCCGATGCCGCGTCGGTGCACGCGCTCGGGGCGGCTCCGTGCACGCGCGCGCTGATGGTCCTGTCGCGGCTCGCGGTGCCGGTGTCGCACGGACTCTTCGGTCGCGTGCTGAGCCTCCACCCCGAAGAGCCGCTGCGTCGCGAGAGCATGCGCCGCTACGAGTCCGAACCGGGCTTTCGCGCGGGCTTCGATGCGAGCGGAAGGCGGCTGCGATACGGCGTGTATGCGGTGTTGGCGTTGGCCTTCGCGGGCGCGGTCGTCACGTGGATCAGCGAGTGGCGCTACGAACGTGTGGTCTGGCGATTTCACGTCGGAGACTTCGTCGCGGCGAAGCGGTTCGTCGCCGAAGTCGGTCCGGTGCCACCGCGCTGGGAGAAGACCTGGAAGCAGTTGGGCGAAGAGCTGGCCGCGGCCCTCGAACTCGCGCCAGACGCCGAGGACTGGCAGGCGGCCACAGCAGCGCTGCGCGAAGGCGCCTGGCGCCGCGGCGTCGAGGTGCTCTTGAGTTCAGGGCCAGCCGCCGCGCGACCATGGTTCTCGTTGGCGGTCGAGACGGCCGATCCCGCGACGGAGCTGCAGCGTGCCGTGCACGACTTCTGTCATGCCGCGTCGGAGAACGACACGGAGCGCATGCACGATCTCAAGCAGGCTGTGCAACGTTTGGGGATACCGAAGGAACTGCTGCCGGTCTTCCGCGAGTAGTCCGGTTCCGCGAGCGCGTGCCATGCCGCCGCGTCGAGCGTGGCATGGCCCGCCTGGGATCGGCGGCGAGCAGGGCTCAGGGCTTGGGTGGGTGATAGCTCTCGGACCGGGCGCGAGCCCAGCTCATCTTCACCCAGAGCAGCGCCAGCGTGAGCGGCAACACGACCATCAGTGCGAGCCGCACTTGCGGCGCGTCGGCGATGAGGCACCAGTCGTAGGCACCGTGCAGCAATACTGCACTGACCGGCAGCAACAGCAGCAAGGCCCGCGCGCGAAACGAAGGCACGAAGGCGCGCAGCTTGCAGCACACGATCGCGAATCCGATGCTGCCCGTGCAGCCGGCGTGCAACAGCGTCGAGGTGCAGGCGCGATGCAGCACGACTTCGAGCTGATGCGAGGCGTCGGCCCACAGCGTGTTCTCGACGCCAGCGAAACCGAGCGCTGCAGCGACGCCGTAGACGATGCCGTCGAGCGGTTCGTCGACCTCGCGCATCAAGAGGATCGGCAGCACGAAGGTGGTCTTGGCGATCTCCTCGGCGAGTGCGGTCACGAGGAAGGCATCGACGGCGCGGTCGAGACCCCACGTCGTCTCCAACCAAGGTCGCAACCAGAGCACGAGCATGGCTGAACCGCTGCCGAGTACCATGGCGGCGAGGACGAGCAGGATCGGCTCACGTTCGTGGTCGTCGCGCCGGTGCACGAGCCACAACCAGAACAGGCTCGGCGCGAATCCGGCGAGGATGGTCGACCACGGCGGCATGCTCGCAAGCATGCACGCGACGCGGGGCATTGCCAGCCCGCTCGGATGCGTCAACGCGGCGATCCGGTGATCGGAGACGGCGGCATCAGCGATCAGTATCGATTCACTTCCACGGCCCAGGTCATCTCCTTCTGCCAGACGACATTGCCGCGCCGGTCGAACTCGCGCACACGCGTGTTCTCGGCCACGATCGTGTTGCCGTTGGGCAGACGATCCGCGTCGCTCGGCGAGCTCAGCCCCTGCAGTTCGAAGACGATCCGGCCCTCGCGGTCGAACTCGAGCACGCAGCCCTTGTTGCGCAGCGTCACGAGAGTGTTGCCGTTCGGCAGTCGATCCGCATCGTGCGCGTTCGGCAGGTTCTTGAGCTCCCAGACGATCTCGCCCTCCGGGTTGACCTCGATGACGCGGTCCTTCAGCACGTCGGCGATGAGCGTGTTGCCATTGGCCAGCCGGTCGCAGTCGAAGGGACGGATGTCCTTCGCATAGGACCAGACGATCTTGCCCTCCTTGTTGACCTCGATGACGCGGCTCGCGAACGTGTCCGCGATCAGCGTGTTGCCGTTGGGCAGACGGTCCGCGTCGTAGGGGTTCTTGAGGTCCTCGAACACCCAGACCTGTTTGCCCTTGCGGTCCACTTCCTGCACGCGGCTCACCGAGAACTCCGTGATCAGCAGGTTGCCGTTGTCGAGGCACTCGGCGTCCCAGGCGCCGAAGATCTCTTCGAGCACGAAGACCACGCGACCCTGGTCGTCGACCTCGACGATGCGGTTGTCGCTGTAGTCGGCGATCAGCGTGAAGCCCCACATCGCGCCGCCGCCGACACTGAGCTCGATGTGCATCACCTGGGACAACGGGATGACGGCCGAGCCGAGCATCGGCACGCTGACCGCGAGGTGTTCCGAGGAACTGTCGGCCAGGAAACCGATCAGGCGCTCACCGGTGGTGAGGTCGAGGCGCGCATACGAGGTCGAGTCGGCCTCGACCGTGCGCGGGCGCCGGAACAGCAACCCGGCCACGGACTCGAGGGCGAGTTCGGCTTTTTCGCCGTCCTTCTGCTGGATCGAGATGGATTGAGGATTCCCGCGGATCAGGGCGCCGTCGACGAAGTCGCTCGACCGCAGCTTCACGCGATCGTAGTCGACCGAAGCACCGACGAGGCGATCGAGAGTCGAGTCCAGCGCGATGCCTTGGATCTCCTTGCGTGGCAATGTGAGGTCCCCGAACAGGGGCGACTTCAGCTTCACGCTCTCGGGATCGATCGCGAGGATCGCGCCGCTGACGAGGGTGCCCTGGTTCAGGAACACCCTGGCCTCCTTCGAGGCAACCGCGACGTGTTCGGGGAAGTCGATGGTGTCGCAGTCGGCAAAGGCGAGCTCGGCGGTCGGCAGACCCTCGAACCCGCCGAGCACGAGCTGGGATTCGCCACGGAAGGCTCCGAACGCCGCCTCGATCCGGGTGCGATCCGGCAGCGTGAACGCGGCCTTCGTCTGTTTCGTCGCGGGCGGCACGCGCACGCGTGCGCCGGCCGCGAGCACGGGATCCGGGTGTTGAGCTAGCGCCGTCAGCAATTGCCCGGCGCCATCGTCCTTTCGAGCGTGCAAGGCGCGGATCATCGCCATTGCCTCGGTGCGCGTGAGCTTCACGGCCGGGGTGTCCGATGCAGGCGGCATGAGCAATTCACGGCACACGGACAGGGCCTTGTCCGAGTGCATGCGCGCCAGGGCGCTCACGGCCACGAGCCGGTGGGAGCCCGAGTCGTTGACCAGTTGCGTCACGGCGCCGACCTCGTCGTCGCCGCCGTGCTTGCCGAGCGCCCGAACGGCACTCTCGGCGATCGAGTGCTCCGTGTGCCCGAGAGCGCTGCGCAATGCTCGCAGCAGCCGCGGATCGGTGTCGAGATAGAGCGCCGTGGTGACGAGCCCGCGCAGGAGCTTCCGCTCGCGGTCGTCTTCCTCGGTGCCCTTGGCCGTGAGAGCGGCGAAGATGCGTGCGCACCGCACCGACTGCTCGAGCACCTCGGGGTTCTCCTTGCGCTGCTGGATCAGGCTCATGGCTCGCCCGCCGATCTCGATCAGCGTGCGTTCGGCGTTCTCGCGGACCTGCCAGCGCGGGTCGCCGAGCTCTTCGAGCAGGTGCTCGATCTTCACCTGATACTCGCGATAGTCGCCATGGACCCTGGCGACCAAGGCCGTGAACGCCTTCTCGCGATCGGCGAGGAGCTTGCCGACCTGCAGCAAGCGCGCCGTCAGGCTCTCCGACTGGAATCCGGTACAGGCTGCGACGAGTTGCTCGTCGGTCCAATCCTGGCACGGAGCCGCGGTGCAGAACAGGCCAGCCAACAGGGCGCCGCAGGGGAGAAGTGGTTTCATGCGTCGTGTCTACTGAGAACATCGCCGCGATCGGGCGGCTGGAGTCGAAGTTCGCTGGCTCGTGGGTCGCCCCGCGGCGATGGGAGCTACTGTATGCAGCGGAGCGCTCGGGGGACCAGTTCACCCCGGGACTTGTCGAATTGCGGACGTATTCCTGCAGTCGAGGGCGGGGATGGGAGTTCGAGTTCGTGGAATGGGTTGGGGGGTCTCGCCGTCTTGCTCGCCAGAACGTAGATTGTCCACTGATCCCTCCACGCGCGGCCGCCGTTGCAGCGAGTCCGCGCGAGGGCCAGGACCCCGGCCCTCGCTTCGGAACGAAGTTCGTGCACACACAGCCGCAGCCCGCTTCTCCCGGTCGACGCATCCTGGTGTGCGTGGTCTCGGGCGTCGTGGCCGCGACCGCGGCGCCGTGCCAGCTCAGGGGCCGGGTGGAAGTGCCGCTCGGCGCCGTGGCGACGGCACAAGCGCCGGTTGCCGACGACGCTGGCGCTGCGGTCGAGATGTTCGAGAACCCGAACCTCGACCGGTTCCTGCGGCGTGCTCAAGACTTCCTGAGTCGCGAGCAATACGCGAGTGCGATCGAGGTCCTGCAGGACGTCATCGAAGGGCGAACGCTCGAGGTCGTGGGCGCTCCGCCTGACCCGGCCCAACCTCCCAACGCCCAACCCAGCGCCCAACCCAACACTTCGGGGGGCGAGAAGCCCAAAACCGTCCCGACTCCTGCTCCGGGTCGCGATCCCGCGCGTCAGGTCCCGGGAAGCCGCCAGGGCGCGCCCGCGCCGAAGCCGCTCGACGCCAGGCAGTCGGTGTTCTCGCAGGATGGCCGCCTCTATCGGCCGGTGCGACGGCTCTGTCACGAGCTGCTCGCGCGGCTGCCCTCGGTCGGCATCGACATCTACCGATCGAACTACGAAGTGCTGGCCAACGAGATGTTCGAGCAGGCCTTGAAGGACGGCTCGATCTCGGCTCTGGAGCAGGTTGCGAGTCGCTACTTCATCACGTTGCCCGCTGGCCGCGCCATGGTCGTGCTCGCCGATCGGCTCATGCACGAAGGCCGCTATCGAGCGGCGGTGCAGCTGCTGCGGGACCTCGTCGAGATCTACCCGGCCGACAACCGGAACCGGCTCGGCATCAGCGTCGTGTGGTGTCGCTTCAAGATGGCGCTCTGCCTGCGCCTGGCCGGCGAGGTGGCCGCTGCGCACGAGACCGTTCTGGCGCTGGCCAAGGACCACCCCGACGAATCGCTGCGCATTCTCGGGGAGCTGCAAGCGGTCTCGGATCTGCCCGCGAGCGCGATGTTCGCGAGCGAGGTCCTCGATCTGCTCGCCGATGCCAGGCGACCGACCGAGGCAACCTGGCTCGGTCCCACGACGGAGGAACTGGTGCCGTTGTGGCAGTACCGCTTCAAGAACCCGGAGCCATACAAGGACCCCAAGCCGACGAACAACGACAACAACCCCCAGATCATGCGCGGCATGATGGGCGACGGAGTCGTCACGATGACGATGCCCCATGCCGGTCGCTACGGGCCGGCAACCTGGGTCGGGTTCTCGTCGCAGCTGGCCGGCGAGTCGGGCACGCAGACACTGCTGCCGAGGGCTGTCTTCCTCGAGCACTATTGCCTGCGCGTCGTCGACGCAGCGAGCGGCCTCGTGCTCTTGCAGGGCGATGGCGTCGACGAGCCGCCGCAATCGCGCGACGGTCACCCGCGCGTGCGCATCGCCTCGAGCGACTTCGCGCTGCTGCGGCCCGTGGAGGACAACGAACGCCGCTACGTCGTGCTCGGGTATCAACGCAGCACGACCGCGTCCGCCGAAGCACTGAAGTCGAGCGAACTCGTCGCCTACGACCGCGACAGTCTCAAGCGCGCCTGGTCCTCGATGGACTGGCCCGACGGCGAGGGTGGCCTGCGCGACGTGACGTTCCTCGCGGCCCCGACGGTCTTCGGCGAACGACTGCTGCTGCCATCGCTGCGCCGCGCCGGCTACACGCTCGAGTGCCTCGACCGCCGCACGGGTCGTCCGCTGTGGAATGCGCCGCTGCACGCCGGCGGCTCCGCGTTCTTCAAGGCGCCCGGCAGCCCCGTGGTAGTGCAAGGCGGCATCGCCTACGTCGCGACCAACGCGGGTTGCCTGGCCGCCGTCGATGCCTTTGCCGGAGACCTGCGCTGGGTGCGTCGCTACGAACGCGGTGATCCGCTGCGCAAGGTCTCGCGACCCAAGCGCACGACCCGCGAGGAGATGATGTTCCAGACGCAGGTGTTCGCGAACAGTGAGCTCCCGGGGCTCTTGCCCAACGACCTGATCGCCCGGGACGGTCTCGTGATCATCGCGCCTTGCGACAGCGATCTCGTGCTGTGCGTCGACGGTGCAACGGGACAGATCGTCTGGCTGCTCGACGCGACCACGATCTACGCGCCCTATGGCAAGCTGCGCGCGCTGGTCGGGGCATCGCGCGAGAACCTGTTCGCGGTCTCGGACTCGCACCTCGTCTGCATCGGGTTGGAGGGAGGCCTGCTGAAGTGGAGCCGTGAGCTGCCGCTCTGGAACGGACCCAAATCGTTCCATCGCGGTCGCGGGTGCGTCGTCGGAGAATGGGTGCTCGTTCCCGGCGAACGCGAGATCCTCGTCTTCGACGCGGCCGGGAAACAGCCGATGCGACGTCTGCCGCTGCCGGCCTTCGACGCGAGCCGTGACCCGCTCGGCGGCTCCTACAACATCGTCTCGCACGGACCGTGGCTCGCCGTCGGCTACCAGGGTGGTGTCGAGGTGTTCAGTTCGCGCGAGGCACTGCTGCGCATCGCCGACGAGACGCCGGACACGTTGCGCCGAGCCGACTTCCTGGTGCAGGCAGGGCAGGCCGAGGCCGCGGAGGCAACGCTGCGCGAAGGGATCCGCGCCGGCGTGCCCGGGGCGCCCCAGCTCCACCTGATGGCCAGGCAATTGCTGTCGCTGACGCGCGAACGGGCTGCCCACATGGCTCGCGAGGGCAACCTGCGCGGCGGCCTCGCGGCCTTGGACAACATTCTCGAGTTGATGCACGATCGTTCCGTTCGTCTGAACTGGCACCTCGCGCGCGTGGAGATCTGCAAGGAGGTCGGCGAGCTGCGGGCTCACGAGGACGAACAGCAACGGCTCTACGACTACATGGAAGGCAAGAAATGAACGTCCCGCTCGCTGCGGTCGCGGTCGCACTCATGGGTGCCACGTTCTCGTCGGCGCAGGACATGGCCTACCCTCCGGGGGTGACGAAGGAGATGCACGATGCCGCTCAGCGCGGCCTCGAGTGGCTGGCGCGCAATCAGGCCAACGACGGCAGCTGGCGCAACTCCGGCGGCTACGGCAGCTACCCGGCCGCGATGACCGGGCTCGCCGGCATGGCGCTCATCGCCTCTGGTTCGACCCCGACCCGCGGCAAGTACTGGAAGGAGGTCAGGCTGGCCGTCGACTACCTCGTGAAACACGCGGACGCCACCACGGGAGTCATCTCGGTGCCGCAGGAAGAGGGCCGCAGCATGTATGGCCACGGCTTCGCGACGCTGTTCCTCGCGTCGGTCTACGGCATGGAGGAAGACGTCAAGAAGCAGGAACGGTTGAAGCGCGTGCTCGACAAGGCCGTCGGACTCATCTCGTCGGCGCAGTCGTCAGCGGGCGGGTGGATCTACACGCCGGATTCCAACAGCGACGAAGGCAGCGTGACCGTCACGCAGATCCAGGCGCTGCGTGCTTGTCGCATGGCGGGCATCGTCGTCGACAAGAAGACGATCGATCGCGCCGTCGAGTACATCAAACGATGCCAGAACTCCGACGGGAGCATCCGCTACAGCCTCAATTCGGGTGGCGACGGCCGACCTGCTATCACGGCGGCCGGCGTCGCGGTGCTCTACAACGCGGGCATCTACGACGACCAGCCGTTCGTCGAAAAGGCCGTGCAATACTGCAAGAAGCAGATCCAGATCAGCGTCGACAACACGGGGCACCACTACTACACGCACCTCTACTGGAGTCAGGCGCTGTTCCAACGCGGAGGCAAGGACTGGGTCGACTACTTCGCCAAGAAGGCGACTGCGCTGCTCAAGGAGCAGCACAAGGACGGCAGCTGGGAGGGTGATGGCGTCGGCACGGTCTACGGCACGTCGATCGCGCTGATCATCCTGCAGCTGCCGTACGCGTATGCTCCGATCTTCCAACGCTGATCCAGGTTTCTGATTATCGGGCCGATGCTGTCCCTAGCGTTCCTCCACCCGCTGCTGCTCTGGGCGCTGCCGCTCTGCGCAGTGCCTATCATAATCCACCTGTTGAACCGACGGCGGTTCCACCGCGTGCCGTGGGCGGCGATGGAGTTCCTGATCGCGGCGATGAAGCGCAATCGCAAGCGACTGCGCATGGAGCAGTGGCTCGTGCTGCTGCTGCGCACGCTGGCCGTGCTGCTGCTCGTCTTCCTCGTGAGCCGGCCGCAACTCGGCGGCGGTGGTCTGCTCGGCGCCAGGACGCATCACGTCGTCGTGCTCGACGACAGCGCTTCGATGACGCAACGCAGTGGCAGCACGGTGTTGTTCGAACGCGCCCAGGACAGGGTGCGCGTGCTCGCCGAGGATCTCGCGCAACGGCGCGGCGGCGATCTGTTCTCGGTCGTGCGCACGAGCCGCCCGAACCAACCCGACCTCTGGGCCCAGCGTGTCGGACCGGAGCTCGGGCGTCGTGTCGGGACCATGCTCAAGGAGTGGGTCGTCGGCGACGGCGCCCCCGATCTCGGCGCGGTGATGCAGGCGACCGTGAAACGGGCGGCCGCCCTGCCCGATGCCTCGCGCACCGAGTACTACGTCGTCGGCGACCAGCGCGCTCACGACTGGTCGACCGAAGACGACAAGCCACGGCCTGCCGTGCTGCAGGCGCTGAGCTCGTTGCGGCCCGAACACGAACACCTCACAGTGCTCGCGGTCGGTGGGCAGCAGCCGAACCTGGCCGTCGTCGACGTGCGCCTCGTCGACCGTCTCGCGGTCGTGGCCGTGCCCACGACGCTCGCGGTCGACGTCCAGAACTTCGGCCTCGATCCGACGACGCCGACCACGGTCGCGGTAGAGATGGATGGACAGAGCCGTGTCGTGCAGACGGTGCCGCAATTGGCGCCGGGCCAGCGCGTCGCGCTGCCGATCGTCCACACGTTCATGCAGGCCGGCTTCCATCGCATCGACGCGCAGCTCGAGCCGACCGAGGCCTTCCCGCTCGACGACCGCCGTACGCTGGCGCTCGAAGTGCGCGACAAGAGTCGCGTGCTGCTCGTCGACGGCCAGCCCGACGAGGAGGAGGGCGAGACCTTCTTCCTGCAAGCGGCGATGGACCAGGCGGAATCGGGTATCGAAACGCACACCGTCACCGAGACGATGCTCGACGAGACCGACCTCGATCCGTTCGACGTGATCTGGTTGTGCAACGTGCAGGCACCCTCGGTGGCGGCCAGCAAGCGTCTCGAGGCGTACGTCGCAGCGGGCGGCGGACTCGTCATGGCCTGCGGCCCGCTCGTCGATGCAACGCGCTACAACGAGCTGTTCTGGCGCGACGGACAAGGGCTGTTGCCGTTGCCGCTCGGCGAGATCGCCGGCGATCCGGATCGCCCCGAACACGCGGTGCTGACGAACAAGGATCACGCGATCTGCGAACGCGTCGGCGAGGTCATGGAGTTGCTGATCAGCAATGTCGTGCTCGTGAAACGCTGGCTCACGATCGTCGAGCAGAGCGGACACACGGCCTCGGTCGTCGCGCGCATCCGCGACGCCGAAGGTCCGCCGCTGCTCGTCACGAAGACGTTCGGCAGCGGCGGTGGCGAAGTGACGCTGCTCGCGGTGACCGTCGACAAGTTCTGGTCGACGCTGCCGAGCACCGACCTGTTCGTCGTGCTCAGTAATCAGGTGCATCGATGCAGCGCGCGCCGGCGCGACCTCGGTGCGCACAACCTGCTGCCCGACGGGGCGTATCGGCTCTCGATCGACCCGGGCGTGCACCGCTCCGACGTCACGGTCCGCTCGCAGATCGGCGAGGACGAACGGACGTTCACGGCCGTCGAGGCCGTGCCGCCGCCCGGGCAGCCGACAACAGCGCCGGGCGCACCACAGGCGCCGCTCGTGGTGACGATCGCCATGAGCGAACTGCGCCGGCTCGGTGCCTACGAGGTCGAACTGATGCGTCACGACGGCATACCCGAGAAACGCGTGTTCGCGCGCAATCCGCCCGTCGTCGAGAGCCGGCTTGTCGGCTTCCTCGACTCGGCGTTCACGCGTCTGTATCCGCCGGAGCTGCACCCGCGCATCACCTTCGTGCGCGAGGATGCAGGTCTCGGCAGTGGCAGCGGCGGCGAAGGAGAGCTCTGGCGCTGGATCGCAGCAGCGCTGCTGATCGGACTGCTGACCGAGTCCCTGTTGGCATGGAGGTTCGGCCGCCGCTGAGCGACCGGTGCGCGAATGGACCTGATCCTGCAATGGCTGGCTGCTTGGCGGGGCATCGAGATCGAGCCCGGAGCGGAGCTCCAGTTCGAGTTCTCGAACTTCCCGACCGGTGGGCTCGGCATGCTCGTGCTCATGGGCTGCGCGCTCGCCGTGATCCTGATCGGGTTCCTCTACCGGCGCGACGGCAAGAACCTGACGCCGGCGCAACGCATCGTGCTCGGCACGCTGCGCGCGCTCGCCGTGCTGGCCGCGATCGCGCTGTTGCTCGAGCCGAACCTCGTCACGGTCAAGCGGCAGACGCGGCCCGGCCACACGATCCTGCTCGTCGACACTTCGCAATCGATGACGCATCAGGACGCGTGGCGCCGCGACGCGGTGCAGGTGCGTGCCGATGGTTGGCGCGCGCTCGGCGTCAGCGACCCCGCCGCGGTGCCGCGGCTCGAGTTCGTGAAGGCCCTGCTCGCGCATCGCGACGGTGAACTGGTCCAGAAGCTCGCGGCCAAGAACCAGGTCCAGCTCTACGGCTTCGCGGGCACGCTCGAACAACTGCCGCTGATGCCGATCGAGCCGGCGACGCCGGGTCCCGATGGCAAGCCGCTGCCGGCTGATCCGAACGAGCCCGTGCCTACGCCGCGACTCGACCTCGGCAAGCTCGTTGCCGACGGCCGCACGTCGAACCTCGGTGGCGCGCTGCGCACGGCGCTCGACCGCAGCCGCACCGCGGAGATCGCGGCGGTCGTCTTCGTCACGGACGGGCGGCGCAATGCCGGCCCGCAGGCCGCCGAGATCGCGCGCTTGCTGAACCAGCGCAAGATCCCGCACACGTTCGTGCTCGGCGTCGGCGACCCGTCGGAGACGCAGCTCCTGTCGTTGACCCGCTTCGAGACGCCGACAAAGGTCTTCCAGCGCGATCCGTTCGAGATGAAGGCCACGGTCGCCTCGCAGGGTTACGAGCGCACCGCCGTGACGGCGCGACTCGTGCGCATCGACGACAAGGGCGCCGAACAGGTCGTGGCCACGCAGCAGATCGAGGTCGGCGGCGACCGCGCCGAGACGCTCGTCGTGTGGAAGGACCTGACCTCGGAAGTGCCCGGGCGTTTCCTGTTCCGCACCGAGATCCAGCCGCCCGACGGCGAGCCGGTCACCGCGGAGCGCCACAGCAAGGTGGCGGCGGTCGAAGTGCTCGGTGAGAAGCTGCGACTGCTGCTGCTGGCGGGCAGCTCGAACCACGAGTTCCAGATCCTGCGCAACGTGCTGATCCGCGACAAGACGATCGACGTGTCGTGCTGGTTGCAGAGCGCCGATCCGAAGTTCCCGCAGGATGGCGACGAGACGGTTCGCATCGACAAGCTGCCCGAGGAACGCATCGATTTCGACCCGTACGACGTGGTCGTCTTCATCGATCCGAACCACGAGAAGCTGAGCAAGCGCTTCTGCGAGCTGCTGCAGCAGCACATCGTCGAAGGCGGTTGCGGGTTCTGGTGGGTGTGTGGCGAGAAGTTCTCGCTCGACGCGATGCGCCCACAGTCGACCACGCACGCGCTCGCGGAGCTGCTGCCGATCGTGCCGAACATCGAGTACGCGGAGACGCAGATCATCGGGTTCGGCAAGGCCTTCCCGCGACCCTGGCCATACTCGCTCGCACCCGAAGGCAACGACGGCATCGGCGCCAAGGTCACGCGCCTCATCGACAGCAAGGACGAGAGTCGCATCCTGTGGAGCCGGCTGCCGGGCCACCACTTCTGGTTCCCGGCGCTGCGCTTGAAGCCCCTTGCGTTGCCGATTGCCGAGTTCACGAACCGCGATTTCATGAGCGGTGGGCGCGGCATGCCGCTGATCGCGATGCAGAACGTCGGCGCCGGCCGCGTGCTGTTCACGGGGACCGACGAGACGTATCGCTGGCGATCGCTCTACGAGGACGCCTACAACCGCTTCTGGGTCAACGGCATTCGCTACCTGTTCGAAGGTCGCATGCAGGCCGGCAACAGCCGGCTGCGTCTGTCGGCCAGCGACGAGAAGGTGGACCTCGGCGACGCGATCGAGATCGTGGCCGAGGTGAAGGACGAGGCGCTGCAACCATTCCTCGCCGAGACGTTCCCGGTCTCGATCGAACGCGAATCGTCGGGCGGTGAGACCGTGGCGCTCGTGCCGGTCGAAGGAGCGCCCGGCAGCTACTCGCTGCGGTTCCGCCCGCAAGCACTCGGCAGCTACCGCGTCGTGGCGACGCAGAAGATCGGCAAGAACGCGGAGGTCTCGTTCCAAGTCGTCGCGGCGCAGATCGAGCGCCAAGGCCCGATGGACCGCGCGGAGCTCGCGGCGATCGCGTCGGCCACGGGCGGTGAGTTGATGGAGACGCCGGCGGCGCTGCTCGCGGCGTTGGATCGCATCCCGTCGCGTTCGGCGACCGACACGTTCCGCACGCCGCACGCGATGTGGGATGGCTGGCCGACGGTCGCGTTCCTGCTGGTCGTGTTGTCCCTCGAGTGGCTGCTGCGCAAGCGCTTCAACCTGCTATGAACTCGACGAGCGTTCCATTCGAATCGGTTTCCGCATCCGCGCCGGCGGCGTCCCGTCTCGGGCAGGCGAGAGCGAGTCTCGATGTGCTCCGCGGCCGCGTGCGCGCGGGTATCTGGATCGAAGCGGTGGGCGTCTGCCTGCTCGTGCTGGTCGCCTATGCGATCCCGAGCTTTCTGACCGATCGCAGCCTGCGTCTCGAGTGGATCTACCGCTGCGCACTGCTCGCGAGCTTCCTGTTCGTGATCTGGCGCGTCGTGCAACGCCGGCTCGTGTTACCGAGCCGGGTCGTCCTGACCGACGACGAGATGGCGTTCGCAGTCGAACGGCAGGCGCTGGACTGCAAGCAGGCGCTGATCAGCTCGATGCAGTTCGACAGCGAATTGCGCGCAGGCACGCACAGCGTCGAATCCGCGGAGCTCAAGGCCGCGGTCATCGACGAGGTGCGGGCGCGGTTGCACGCGATTCCGTTCGCGCGCGCGATCGACGCGGCGCGGGTCCGCAAGTTCGCGGGAGCCATCGCGGCGTCGCTCGCGTTCTTCGGCGGCTGGATGGTGATCGACGCGTCGTCGTTGAGCCTGTGGGCGCGCCGCAACCTCGCGCTCTCGAACGTCGACTGGCCGCGCTACACGACGCTCAGCTTCGGCGACGTGCCCGCCGGGGGCGTCCGGGTCGCCCAGGGCGACCAGCTTACCGTTCGCGTGATCGCCGAAGGCGAGATCCCCGACCAGGTGTTCGTCGAATACGAGGCCGCCGACGGCGAACGGGGCAACGAACCGATGAGCCGCACGGGCGAACGCGAATTCACCTGGACGCTGCCCACGGTCCTGGTCGACGTGACCCTGCGTGCGGAGGGTGGCGACGCGCTGCCCGTGGAGCTGCACGTCACGATCGTCGAGCGACCGCGCATTGACGACCTCGCGGTGCGCATCACGTTTCCCGAATACATGGGCCGGGATCCGGAGCTCGTGCCGCCGACCGAAGGTGAGCTGCGCCTGCCGCGCGGGGCCCGGCTCGACGTCTCGGGAAAGAGCCACAAGCAGCTCTCTGAGGCCTTCCTGTTGTTCGGCAGCGACCAGAAGACTCCGCTCGTGTGCGCGGCCGACGGCTTCGCCTTCGCGGGGGCGTTCGACCCGACGATCTCGGGCCTGCTCGTGATCGATGTGATCGATCGCGACCACTACGGGGCGGGCACGCCGCCGAAGCTCCTGCTGCGTGTCGGCGACGACAAGCCGCCCACGCTGGACTTCCGCTTGCGCGGCATCGGCCCGACGATCACGACCCATGCGCGCATTCCGGGCGACCTCAAGGTGAAGGACGACTTCGGCCTGCGCGCGATCGATGCATCGATGCGCGCGGTCGTCGACACGCCTGTCGACAAGAAACCTGGTGGTGGTGACGTCGCCGTGCCCGAAGTGCCGTTCGATCCCGCGGAGATGCTGCTGGGCTCCGTGCTCGAGCGCAACGCGCGGCGCTACGAGTCGACGGCTTCGGTCGATCTCGTGCAGTGGAACCACATCCCGGACGAGAACGCGCCGCAGAACCGCATCCGTCCAGGCATGCTGCTTTCGCTCCGCCTCGGAGCCGTGGACAACTTCGGCCCCGGCGACCCGCACCACGGCTACAGCGAGACCATGACGTTCAAGGTCGTGACGCGCGAGAAGCTCGTCGAGGAGTTGCGGCGCCGCCAGGTCGAGCAGAGGCAGGAGCTGAAGCGCATCGCCGACGAGGAGCAGGCGGCGCAGCTCGACGTCAGCATCCTCGATCCGACGCAGGCCGGCGACGGGCGCAAAGTCATCGAGCAGAAGCTCAAGACGCTCGCGCGCCAGCAGCAGGCACTCGGCCGCCGCGTCGCGTTCGTGGGCGAGTCCTACCAGCGCATCCTGTGGGAGTACGAGAACAACCGGCTGTGGGAACCGAACGCGGTGCGCCAACGCGAGGCATCGATCCCACAACCGTTGGCCGCCCTTGCCAAGGAGGCTTTCCCGGCAACGAGCCGCCTGGTCGACGAGTTCGCCACCACTGGCGAGCAAACGGCAAGGACCGCTGCGGTCGATGGTTACAGAGACATCAAGCGGAGAATCGACGCGATTCTCAAGCAGATGGAGGACGCGGAGACGCTGGCCAGTCTGCTCGAGGACCTGCGGGCCGTGATAAAGATACAAGACGACGCGAAACGAGACGCCGAAAAGAGGGTCGAGGCTCGCGAGAATGACATCTTCAAGAAGCCCAAGAAGAACTAGAGGGTTCTGACCGACACTCGGGCCCGCAACGGGGTCCAACACCTGATCGAGGTTCCGATGATCGCACGTGGAATCGCCATTCTCACGGCCCTGGTGTTCGCAGTCCTGACGCCGACCGCGTCGAGCTTGCGCGCACAGGACCAGCAGCCACTGACCGCCGTCAGCAAGCAGGATCTGGCGCGAGGCAAGTTCAAGGACTTGACCGAGCGCATGCAGAAGCTGATGGCGGTGCTGCAGAAGTCCGAGCCGCAGGACAGCCAACTGCTGGCGGCCGGTCTGCAGTTCGCGCAGGAGAAGAAGATGCAGCAGCACCTCGACCAGGCGAGCGCGCTGCTGGAACAGGAGCAGTGGGACAATGCGCTCGCCGTGATGGTCGACGTTCGCAAGGATCTCGGCACGCTCTACGACCTGCTGCAGAACCGCAACGTCGACCTGCGCAAGCTGCTCGAACAGATGCAGAAGCTGCAGGCGTTCCGCGACCGCGTCGACCAGCTCAGCAAGGAGCAGGGCGAAGAGAAGGACGCTTCGGCGCGCACCGAGGAGTTGCAGAAGCATCTCGCCGAGATCGAGGCGCAGAAGCAGCGAGCCGAAGCCCTGCTCGAGCAGCAGAAGCAGCTGCGCGAAGCGACCAACGATCTCGGCGTGCAGGCCGCGGCCGAGGCGACCAAGCCACTAGCCGACAAGGAGGGCAACCTGCAACAGGACACCGAGAAGCTCGCCAAGGACCTCGAGGCGCTCGAGAAGAAGAACGAACAGCTCAAGGACGAAGCCAAGCCCGCCGCCGGCAAGCCAGGTGAGCCGAAGGCAGGCGATCCGAAACCGGGCGAAGCGAAACCGGGCAGCTGCGAGTGCAGTGGCAGCGCCGGCAAGGCCTCGCAAGCTATGGGCCAGGCGCAGAAGCAACTCGGCGACAAGAAGGCCGAGTCGTCGCTCAAGGACCAGGATCAGGCCATCGAACAGCTCAAGAAGACCGTCGCAGAGCTCGAGGCGATGGCCGAAGAAGCCCGACGCGAACTGCTGAAGCTGCCGTTCGAGCAGCAGGCCAAGAAGCAGGAGCAGACCCAACACGCCACGGACACGCTGTCCAAGGACATGGAGAAGTCCGAGCAGGACGGCGAGAACGGGGAAGCCAAGCCGACCCCCGGCAAGAAGCGCGTGCAGCAGGCCGTGCCGAAGCAGCGCGCCGCTGCCGGCACGCTCAAGGAATACAAGCCTGCCAAGCAGAAGCAGCAGGACGCCAAGGACGACCTCGACGCGGCCAAGAAGGAGCTCGACGACGCGCTCGCCCAACTGCGCCAGCAGTTGCAGGACGAGGTGCTGCGCGCGCTCGAGGAGCGCTTCACGGCGATGCTGGCCAAGCAACGCGAGCTGTCGATCCAGACGAGGACGCTCGACAAGACGCGCGAGAACCTGCTGACGGCGAGCGGCGAACTGCCCGCGGCCCTCGTCGAGAAGATCCTCGGCGTCGCGACCGGCGAAGGCGATCTCGAGGTCGAGGCCTCGGATGCTCTGAAGCTCCTCGAGGAGGACGCGACGACCGCCGTGTTCCCGCCGATGGTCGAGACGCTCAAGGAGGAGCTGAACGGCGTCGCGACGCGCTGCCGCGCCAAGGAGACGGGTGCGCCCGTGCAGGCCGGTCAGCGCGAGGTCGAGGACATCCTCGAGTTGTTGATCAACGCGTTGCGGCGCGAGATAGAGCGCCGCGAGGGCCAACCAGGAAAATGTTGAAACGGCCAACCTCCGCTCGTGCCCGTGTCGGCAGAGCTCAAGGTTCTGAAGTACCTGCAAGAACGCGTGAACAAGGCGACGAAGGAATTCGACGGGCGGCCGGCCGAGCAGAAGGTCGGTGACGGCGCCGTGGCGACGACCGAGGGCCTGTCCAAGAAGCAGGGCCGCGTGCGCGATCTCATGCGCCGGCTCGCGGTCAAGCTCGGCAAGGAGAACGAGTCGGAAGGGGACGGCAAATGAGTGCGTCCCCGTTCCGCACCGTGCTCGCCGTCTCCGTCCTGCTCGGACTCGCGTTCGGGCAGGAGGAGGGACAGGCGCCGGCTGCCGGCCAGGAGCCTCCGCGCGTCCAGGAAGTGAAGAATCCGTTCCGGCCGTTCGATCGCGCGCGGTTCGAGACGGCGGCGAAGAAGCTCGGCGCCACCGACGCGCAGATGCAGGCGTTCGCGGCCCAGGTCGCCGACGTGGGCCTCGCGCGCGCCGCCGACGACCTGCTGCGTGCAGCAGTCCCGGCGTTCGACGCGGCCGTGAAGCGGCACGAGGCGACCGACCCGGTGGCGGCACTCGAGCTCGCGAAGGTGCTCGCGTCGACGACCGATCCGCTGCTGCAGTCGCACGTGCGCTACCACATGGCTCGCGTGTTCCTCGACAGCGACGATCCCGAGCGATCCATCCAGGTCCTCAACGAGTACCTGACGCAGAACATCAACCACTCGCCGCTCGACGCCGAAGCCGCGTTCTTCTACGCGCAGTCGTTGGCCGAGATGCCGTTGCCGGACGACGCGATCCCGCGCTTCCGGGCCTTCTTGCAGTGGTTCCCCGATGCGAGCGAGCGCTTCCGTTCCTCCGCGCATCAGCAGATCCGCGAGCTCGAACGCCAGCGCGAGAGCCGGTTGCACAAGCTCGCGGACGGCATGAAGAAGACTACGCGCGACCTGAAGAAGCAGAAGACCGACAAGCCCGTGCAGCTCGACCAGGAGAAGTACATCGAGGAACTCCAGGAGCTCATCGAGATGTACGAAGAGATGGAGAAGCAATCGGGCGGTCCGCCTTCGGGCAACGGGCCTTCGTCGAACCCCGCTACGCAGAGCGCGCTGCCGGAGGGCGAAGGCAAGGTTGGCGATCTGCAGAAGCGGCCCACACTGGCCGACCGCTGGGGCGACATGAAGGATCGCGACCGCGAGAAGATCGAAGCCGCCGTGCAGAAGGGACTGCCCCCGCAGTACCAGAAGATGCTCGAGGAGTACTACAGGAAGCTCGGCAAGGCATCCGGCAAGTAATCGGGCAAGTAGCTGTAGCTGGCAATCGCGCGGCGCCGCTGGCGGAGCGAAAGCCAGGCCCAGTTGCGCCGCGCGCACCCGAACGACGATGACGGTTCCCCTGATTGCCCTCGTACTGGCGTTGTCCCTCGGCGCTGCGGTTGCTGCGCAAGACGGCATCGCGGGCGTCGTGCAGACCATCGCTGGGCGCAGCCTGAAAGGGCGGCTCACCGTCTCGTCCGCTGGTCCCTCCGCTGGGCGGGCGACCGTCGCCGGCCAGGGCGACAGCGTCGAGCTCGACGTCGCCGAGATCGCTTCGTTCGAGCGCGACGGAGCCGTCGCGAACCCACTGCAGGCACCGCATCGCGTCTGGCTGCGCTCGGGACTCGAGCTGCCGGGCAAGCGGCTGTCGGGCAAGTCCGGCGGCAACGGTACTCCGTCGAAGCTGAGCGTCGAGCTGCCGTCGGGTCTCGTCGTCGACGTGCCGATCAGCATGGTGCGCGCGCTGCGCCACGGCGGCTCCGGGCGGAACGAACCAGCCCTGTTCGCGGCCGACCTGCAGCAGCCCCCGGCGAACGACGATGTGATCTACGTGCAGAAGGACGGCAAGCAGCAGCGTTCGGCAGTGACCGTCACCGGCATGCGGAAGGATCGCATCGACTTCCTGTTGCGAGGCGACGCGTACGATTTCGAATTCGCGGGTCTCATCGCAGTCGTGTTCGGCGCCAACACGGGGTTCGCGCCCGATCGCCAGGGCAAGCCGCGCACGAGTGTCGAGCTCGTGACGGGCGAACGGCTAGAAGGCCGCCTGCTCGAAGTCGGCAACACGTTGCAGCTGCGGCTCGACGAGGGTGTCGTGATCGCGGTGCAATCGCGTGACCTGTTGCGTTTGCAAGTCGCCAGCGACCGCCTGGTCTGGCTCTCCGAGCTCCGCGCGAAGGTCGATCAGACGCCGGCGTTCGACCGCGTCTGGCCATGGACCGTCGACCGGACCGTGGCGGGGCCCGGGATCGTGCTCGGGGGCAAGACCTTCACGCGTGGCCTCGGACTCGTGCCGCGCACCCGACTCACCTACGATCTCGGCGGCAAGTTCGACGTCTTCGAGGCGATGATCGGCATCGACGACCGCGGTGGACCCCAGGCCCACGCGGTGTTTCGCGTCTACGTCGACGATGCGGTCACCTTCGAATCGGCGCCCAAGACGCGGGGCCTGCCGGCCGAGGCGGTGCGCATCGAATTGAACAAGGCCAAGACCCTCGCCATCGAGGTCGACTTCGGCAAGAACTACGATCTCGGCGACTACTGCGCGTTCGCGGATGCGCGTGTCGTGCAGAGATGACCAGGAACCGCACGGATCCCCCATGATCTTCGTTTGTGCAGTCGCCCTGTGCGGCATGCAGGATCCCGACCTCGCCGCGGTGGTCGCGAGCGAGTCACGTCGCGCGGGCGTGATCGAACGCTGCTCGCTCGCGGTCTGTTCCGTCATGGCGATGGATGCACCGGGCGGCGGCAGCGGCGTCGTCTTCGACCCGGCGGGGTTCGTGCTCACGAACTACCACGTCGTCGGCGAGGCCGACGACGACTACAAACTGCCACAACCGCCCGAGCCCGCGGAAGCCGACCTCGCCGAGTTCCGCCGCAAGAACGCCGATGCCCCGCCCGATGCCGAACAGCAGTTCGTGGCCCGTTGGAAGGACGCCTGGCGCGCGGAGCACCTGCCGCGTGGCCGCAGCCACTACCGCAACAAGAAGGTCGGATTGCCCGACGGCCAGCTCTACGAAGCCGAGGTGCTCGGCATCGATCCGGGCAGCGACCTCGCCGTGCTGCGCCTGCTGCCGAAGAAGGCCAATCAGCAGTGGCCTTGCTGCCGCCTCGGCGACAGCGACCAGTTGCTCGTCGGCGAGACCGTGTTCGCGATGGGCAATCCGTTCCTGCTCGCAACGGACTTCACGCCGACCGTGACCTTCGGCATCGTCTCGGGCACGCATCGTTACCAGGAAGGCGCAGGCCAGCGCATGCTCGTCTACCCCGACTGCATCCAGGTGGATGCACCCGTGAACCCCGGCAATTCGGGCGGGCCGCTCTTCAACGAGAAGGGCGAGGTCGTCGGCATCAACGGGCGCATCTCGATCGGCGACCGCGGCCGCGTCAACGTCGGCGTCGGCTTTGCGATCGCGAGCAACCAGATCAAGAACTTCCTCGGCGACCTCATGGCGGGACGCCATACGGAGCACGGCACGCTCGACATGAGCGCGTGGTTCATGAACTCCGGCAACGGGCCTGCGCGTCGCCGCGGCGTGTTCGTGCAGCAGATGTTCAAGGACTCGGTCATCGCTGCGGCAGGCGTCGGACTCGGCGACGAGATCACGCGGTTCAACGACATCGAGGTTCGATCGGCGAACCAGCTCGCGACGCTGATCGGCGTGTTGCCGTCGGGCACGTGGACGACCGTCTGGTATCGCCCGAAGCGGGAGGAGGAGGGTTTCGGCGACGAACGACGGATCTCGGTCAAGCTGGCCACGCTGGACACGGGCTCGAGCCGCGACGGTGTCGGCGACGACGCGCGTCTTGCGAGCCGCTCGAACTTGCGGCTGGCAGCCAAGGCGGTAACGCGGGCCTGGCTCGATGTGGACGAGATGTCCGCTGCCGTGCATTGGAGTCGGACCGGACCCGATGGGAGCGTGCTGCGGGCGATCCGCGACGGCGAGCGCCTTCGCCTCGAGATCGGTGATCTCGTGCTCGTGCGCGAGGCGCCCGGCAAGGGCCACGCGATCGAACGGGGGGCCGCGCGCGAGCTGACCGCCGAAGAAGCCGAGCGGCTGCGCCGCGAGTGGACCTGCAACACCGTGCTCTGGCAGCGCGCGACGTTGCTGCCCGGTCTCGAAGGTGCTCAGTTGGTGGGCGGCGTGCACGTGTTCGGGGCTCCGGCTTTCCGCTTCCAGCTGCCCGGGGATGGCGAGTGCGAAGCGTGGCTGTTCGCGGACGGTTCGCCGGCGGGATTCACGTTCCGCGATCCGCTGCGCCGCGCGAAGGTCGAATGGCACGTGCGGGAGCAGAACCTGCGTGTCGTCGTGGATGGCAAGCTCGAGCCGGCTTGGAGCTCGGGCAACCGCAGCACTGGTCAGGCCGACGAAGCTTGGTTCCGGAGAACATGATGCGCTTCGTTCCGCATGCTGCATTGTGTCTCGCGGGTGTGCTCGGCGCGCAGACGCAGGATTTCGGCAAGGCCTACTCGTTCGCCGAACGCGAGCCGCGCACGCGCGTGGAACAGGTCATCGACAAGTTGTTGCCGAGCATCGTCAAGATTCACGGCGCCTCGGGCCTCGCCACCATCAGCGCTTATGCCTCGGGCATCATCGTGACGAAGCAGGGTCACATCCTGACCCTCGATCAGATCATGATCCAGAAGGATCGCACGCGCGTCGTGCTCTACGACGGCTCCGTGCACCAGGCGACGCTGCTGCCCGAGGATCCGCGGCTCGGCGTGCGGTTGCTGAAGATCGATCCCGCGCTCGTGCAAGGAGAACTGCAGCCGCTGTGGCCGCCGGCCGCCGCAGAATCGCAATTCCGCACGGGCCAGTTCGTCGTGTCGCTCGGCAACTGCTTCCGTCTCGCAGAGTTCTCCGAGAAGGTCAGCGCGACGTTCGGCGTCGTCGTCGGCCGCGCGAACACCGCGCTGCGCTACCGCATGGCGGACGTCAAGTACGACGGGGATCTGATCCTGACCGACGCGTGCAACAACCCGGGCCACTTCGGCGGCGGACTGTTCACGCTCGACGGGCGGTGGATCGGCTTCACCCTGCGCCTGCTCGACAGCAAGGAGACCAACACGATGCTCTCGGCCGCGATCCCGACACGCGACCTTCTGCCGTATCTCGAAGAGCACGTGCTCGGCAAGGCGCGCTCCGATGCCGCCGTGAAGAACGAATCAGTGTTCACGGGGATCGTGCTGTTCGACAAGGCGGGCTTGCAGTCGCCACCTGCTTACGTCGAACGCGTGGTGCCCGATTCGCCGGCCGCAGCGCTCGGGTTGCGCCCCGACGACCTTATCGTGCACATCGACGACTTCTCGATCCGCACCTGCGTGGAGTTCCGCAGTGTCCTCGAGAAGTTCGCCCCGGGGCGCACGATCAAGCTCACGTGGAAGCGAGGCACCCAGGTGTCCTACGGCGACCTGACGCTGGCCAAGGAGCCCCGATGACGAACCTGCGCGAGGCGTTGGTCGTGTTGTTGTGCACCGGCACCGCCGCAACACAGCGTGCCGTGGATCCGGACGAGTTCGTGCGGCTCGAGCCCGTGCTGCAAGCTGCAATCGCCACGGCCGCTCCGTTCGTCGTGACGGTCGAGACCTTCGGCGGCACGCGCGGGACAGAAGGCAAGGAAGGGAGCTTCGACGGCGATGCGCCGCCTCCACCCAAACCACGACAGGTGAAGCCGCCGCCCGACGAGCAACCAAAGCCTGCCCCGATGCCGCCGGACCAGAAGCCCGAAGAGAAAAAACCCGAGGGCGACAAGAAGAAGCTCCCGCTCGTGGCGCCGGGCTTTCAGCAGACGCAGGGCAAGACGTCCGGCGTCGTGCTGACGCCCGATGGGTGGATCCTCGTCTCGCGGTTTGCGCTGAACCTCGACCCGACCACGATCCTCGTGACCGTGCCGGGTCGCGGCACGTTCCACGCCGAACGCGCTGGCGAAGACACGAGCCGCGGCATCGCGCTCGTCAAGATCGGCGCGAGCAACCTGCCGGTGCCCGAGTTCGTGCATCCCGACACGGTGCGCATCGGACAGTGGGCGTTCGCGCTCGGCCGGACGTTCGCGACCGACGAGCCCACCGTGCACATCGGGATCGTCAGCGCCCGGCGGCGCATCTTCGGGCGCGCAATCCAGATCGATGCCTACACGTCGCCAGCCAACTACGGTGGCGCGGTCGTCGACATTCGCGGACGCGTGCTCGGTGTCGCCGTGCCGATGTCGCCGTCGGGACGCAATGCCGGCGTCGAGTGGTACGACTCGGGCATCGGCTTCTGCACGACGATCGCGGACATCCCGGACCTGCTCGATCGCATGAAGCAAGGGCAGATCCTGCAGCGCGGGTGGCTCGGCGTGAAGTTCCAGACCTCGCACCTCGGCCCCGGAGCCTTGATCGAGGACGCGCCGAAGGAAGGTGCAGCGGCCAAAGCCGGCCTCGGCAAGGGCGACGTGATTCTCGCCGTCGACGGCGTCGACGTCGCCAACGGACCGCACTTCCAAATGCTCGTCAGCTCGCGACTCGGCGGCGACAAGGTGACCCTCAGCGTGCGCAAGAAGGACGCTGCGGCCACCGAGAACATCGGCCCGATCGATCTGCTGAATGCGCCGTGGTCGGAGCAGAAGCAGTCGAAGGATGCCGAGTTGCCTGCGTCCTTTCCGTTGCCGGAGAAGAAGTAGGGGCCATGATGGCGGCGTGTCCCGTCGCCCCACTGCTGCCGCTCTCGCGATTGCGTTCGGGATCCTGAACGCGGCCTGTCGCGACCATGCACCCTGGGAGGTACCGGACTGGCGACCCGAACGCGCGCCGCAACGCATCGTCGCGGCGTCGGTGTTCGCGGCGGAGGTGCTGCTCGAGATCGCACCGCGCGAACGCATCGTCGGGGTGCACTACCTGGCGGCGGACCCGACGTTCTCTCTGGGCGCCGCCGACGTGAAGGGACTGCGGCTCCTCGGCGCGGAGCCGGAGCAGCTGCTCGCATGCGGGCCGGACCTCGTGATCTGCGA
>DASRJH010000073.1:0-5307 GCA_035649575.1 Planctomycetota bacterium | reverse complement strand
CGGACGAGCCCGCCGTCTGGCAGCGCACCGGCGACGGCCGCGTGCTGACGTGGATCGACGTCGGCTCGCCGGCGCCCGACCGCCTGCACCGCGCCGCGAAGCTCGGCGCGCGCGTCGTCGTGTACTGTCACAAGCGGCCCGACCTGCTGCGGCAGCGCTGCGCGAAGGCGGGCGTGCACCGCGCGGACGAGATCGTCGTCGTCGAGGTGCCGGGGGACCTGCTCGACGCGCTCGGTGCGCGGCTCGATCGCAACAACCGCTGGAACCTGTCGCGCCTCGAGGGCCGCGTGACGGTCGTCGCCGGCGGCGAAGCGATCGACGCGGCGCTCCCGGCCGGGCCGCTGCTGCCGCCGGCCTGACGTCGCCGTGGCCGGGGATCATTTGGCGAATCCCTCGCGGATCCCGGCCCGCTAGCCTGTGCGGTGCGCCTGCGCGGCGGGATTGTGCAACGCTCGCGGCGCGAGCGACGTCTGGCCCTGCGTTCCCCGATGCCGTCGAACCCTCCGTCCCTGTCCCCCGAGGCGATGCTTGCGCAGCACCGCTTCCTGCGGCCGATCGTGCGCGCGCTGCTGCGCGGCCGCGACGGCGAGGACGACGTGATGCAGGAAGCGCTGGTGCGCGCGTGGCAGGCGGAGGGCGCGGCGCCGCGGCAGCCCGATTCGTGGCTCGCGCGCATCGCGCGCAACCTCAGCCTCGACCGCCTGCGCGCAGCGCGTCGCGAGGCGCGGCTGCGCGTGCACGCGGCGGTCGCCGGCGCCGCGCCGTCGGCGGCCGAGGTGCTGCAGTCGGAGGAGCAGCGGTGCCGCGTCGTGCACGCCGTGCTCGCGCTGCCGCAGCCGTATCGCGGCGTCGTGCTGCTGCGGTACTGGGAGGAACAGTCGCCGAGCGCGATCGCCGAACGGCTCGCGCTGCCGGCGGCGACCGTGAGGTCGCAGCTCAAGCGCGGGCTCGCGATGCTGCGCGAACGGCTCGACGCCGACTTCGGCGACCGCAGCCAGTGGATCGGGGCGCTCGCGCCGTTCGCCGGCTTCGGCCGCGGCGGGCACCTCCCGGAGTGGGGGATCCTCATGATGACGAAGGGCAAGGTCGGAGCGGCGGTCGCCGCGGTCCTCGCGTGTTGCGTCGGTCTGTGGTGGCTGCGCGAGGACCCGGACGTCGCGGCGCCGTCGCCGGCCGACGACGGCAGGCCTGCGGCAGCGGCACCCGCGGCCGCCGCACCCGGCGCGGCGAGCGCGACCGCGGTGCAAGCACCGATGCCAGAGAACCTGCGTGTGCCCGCGCTCGCGGCCGATCTCACGGTGCGCGGCCAGGTCTCGAACAAGGGCGTGCCGTACCCGGGCCTCGCATTGACGCTGCAGTGGTTCGCGGGCTTCGTGGCGACGGGATCGCCGGAGTCGACGTTCGCGTTGGTGTGCGACGAGCAGGGCATCTTCACGTGGCGTGGCCCCGCGCGCGCGGCGCCCGGCATGGTCGCGGTTGCGGCACCGCGGCAACCGTGCAAGCTCTGGTGCACGCCGGAACTCGTCGTGCCCGAGCAGCGCGATGTGGTGCTGAAGGTCTCCGTGCTGCCGCTCGACCGCGTGTTGTTCGGCCGCGTGCACACGCGCGACGGCAGCGCGATCGCGGGTGCGCGCCTCGACGTCAACCTGTGGCCCGAGACCGAGGTCGCAACCGACGCCGCGGGCCGCTACGAGATGAGAGTGCCTGCGCCGGGCTATCCGCTGCTCGTGCGCGCGCCCGGTTTCCGCACGCGGCTCGTTGAGGGCTACCTGCCCGCCGATGCGATGCGGCACGAGTTCGACGTCGAGCTGCAGCCGGGCGCTTCGCTCGCAGGGCGCGTCGTCGATGCGAACCAGCAGCCGGTCGCCGGTGCGACGGTGCGGGCATCGGGTGCGATTCACGGCGTCGACACCGATGCCGACGGCAAGTTCGTGATCGACGGCGCCCGCGGCGAACGCCAGGAGGTGACCGCGAAGAAGAGCGGGTTCCAGGAAGGGCACGCGACGGCCGTGCCCGGCGAGGAGCCGGTCGCGATCGTGCTGCTGCCGGGGCTCGTCGTCGAGCTGCGCGTCGTCGACGCGGACTGCGCGCCGATCGCGGGTGCGTCGGTGCATCTCGTGCCGAATCCGATGAGCGGCTGGACGCGGCTCGGCGTCACGCAGGCGGACGGCCGCTTCCTCGTCGCCGACCTGCCGTCGCGGCCCGTCGACGTCGTCGTGCAGCGCTTCGGCTGTGTCAGCGCGCGCCGCACGATCGACGCGCGCGAGGTGAAGGGCGAGGTCGTGATCGCGCTCGCGAAGGGCTACGCGATCCGCGGCCAGGTCGTCGACGGCGCGGGTCAGCCGGTCGCGGGCGCGTCGGTCTACTGCGAGCGGCAGGGTGCCGCGATGAACGAACGCTCCGTGGGCTCGCGCAGCGACAGCGACGCCGCCGGCAACTTCGAGGTGACGGGGCTGCCGCCGGATCCGTGCACGCTGTTCGCACACCACGAGGGCTACGCGCGCGCCGAGTTCGCGTTCGTCGGCGGCGCGGTCGCCGAGACCACGCTGCGGATGGCGCGCGCGCTCGCGGTCGCGGGCCGCGTCGTCGACGACGCGACCGGCGAGCCCGTCGCGGCGTTCCAGGTCTCGATCGAAGGGAACCGCGATCGGCCGGTGTTCCTCGATCCGGTCGCGTTCCAGGCTGCGGACGGCCGCTGGCGCGTGGCCGACTGGCGGCTGCCGGCGGGGTCCAAGCTTGCGGTCGTGATCACGGCGCCGGGCTACGCGCCGGCGCGGCTCGTCGCCGAACCGGTGTCCGATCCCGTCGCCGACCAGAACGTCGTGCGATTGGCAGCGGGCACGCGCGTCGAGGGCGTCGTGCGCGATGCCGCTTCCGGGCAGCCTCTCGCCGGCGTCACCGTCGCGCTCGCGACCGCGGATCCGCGGCTGCGGCCGAACGAAGGTCCGGCGACGGACGCCACCGGCCGGTTCCGCATCGACGCGGTGCCCGCGGGCGAACAGCGGCTGCGTTTGCAGCACGCCGATCGCCCCGAGGTCGTGTTCGGTCCGTTCGTCGTCGCCAAGGGGCCGGGCACGCTCGAGGTGCAGCCCACGATGGGACTCGGCGTCGCGCTGCGCGGGCGCATCACCGGCGCCACCGACGCCGCGGGGCTCGTCGTGATGGCGCACCGCGCGGACGGCCGAGTTTCCCGCGCGAGCGTGCGCGCGGACCTCACGTTCGAGCTCACGGGGCTCGGGGTCGGTTCGACGATCGTCGATGTGGCGGATCGTGCGGGGCGTTCGCGCATGGCGCGCATCACGATCGGCGAACGCGACCTCGATGGCTTCGAGTTCCCGCTGCGCTCGGGAGAGGGCGCTGTGCGCGTCGAGGTCGAGGGCATCACCACGGGCTTCGTCGGCGTGCGCCGTCTGGACGCCGCGCACGGCGAGGTCGCGACCATGGACAGCGTGCGGTTCGAAGGCTCGCCGGTGCGCATCGACGGTCTCGCCCCGGGGCGCTACGGCGTGAGCGCAAATGACCAGAGCGGACGGCGAGGCAGCGCCGAGGTCGTCGTCGGTGCGGGCGGAGTCGACGTTCGCGTCGTGTGCACGGTTCCGAAGTGAGGGATCCGGAGACGGGGAAGACCCTTCGCCCGCCGAGCGAACGCCGCGACGTCAGCGCGTGACCCGACTTCCGCGGCGCCTTCAACCACGTCGTACACGCCGCCGAGCCGGCTGCGTAGCGCTGAGTCCTGCCTGGCGCGGGCCAGCGCACCTCGATCCAGGCGATCTCCTTCGCGTGCGGCGTGGCCACCGGCTGATTCCGTGGGAAACTGCGCCCTCCGGAGTCCGCGACGGGCTCTGCTGCAACATGGAGCGTATGCAGGATGCGCGCGACCCCGTGAAGGCCGAGCAGCTGCTCGCGGAAGGGCGCGCGCTGCGTGCGCTCGCGCAGAGCCTGCTCGGTGCCGATGGCGACGACGCGCTGCAGGAAGCGCATGCCGCCGCGCTGGCGCGCCCCGACGCCGCGCGCCGGCTCGGGCCGTGGCTCGCCGGCACCGTGCGGCGGCTCGCGCTGCGATGGCGCCGCGACGGCAGCAACCGCCGCGCGCGCGAAGCGATCGTCGCCCGCGGCGACGTCGACGCCGCCGCTGATCCCGCGCGCGTCGCCGAGGCCGCCGACACCGCCGCCGCGGTCGCGAACGCGGTGCGCGCGCTCGACGAGCCGTTCCGTTCCGCGATCGTGCTGCGCTACTGGCGCGGTCTGTCGCCGGAGCAGATCGCAGTGGAGCTGGGCGTGCCGCACAACACGGTGCGCTCGCGGCTGCAGCGCGGGCTCGAACGGCTGCGCGCGCAGCTCGACGCGAAGTACGGCGAGCGGTCGCGGTGCAGCGGCGCCCTCGCGCTGCTGGCGAATCGTGAGGACACCGTTCTAGCCGCTGCCGCGAGCGGCGGCGCACTGCTCGTGCTCGGAGTCGCGATGAAGACGAAGTTGATGGTCGCCGCCGCGCTGTTGATCGCCGCGGCGTTCACGGTGCCGATGCTGCTCGACGCGCCGCCGGCGATCGCACGCTCCGAGCCCGCCGCCGCTGCTCCGATCGTCGCCGCGCCGGCGGGTGCGGACGAGAACGCGAACGCCGCGCCCGACCGCGAAGCTGCACCGGTGCCGCGCGCAGTCATCGCACCTCCTCCCAGCGACGCGCCGCCCGAGCAGCCGCTGAAGGTCGCGCCGTGGCTCGCGCGCTTCCTCGTCGTCGACGTCGACGATCGGCCCGTCGCCGGCGCGACCGTGACCGTCGAGATCCTGGAGCAGTACCAGCGACATGCGCTGACGCCGGTCGCGCCGTTGGCCGAGCTGCGCACCGATCGCGACGGCGTCGCGACCGCGACGTTCGAGCTGCTGCCGGTCGTCGCGAGGGCAACCAAGGCGTCGCGGCTGAGCGCTCGCACGATGCTGACGCTCGTGCCGGACGGCGTCGCGAAGCTGGTACTCGAAACGCCGGTCGCGCTGCGCGGCATCGTGCGGCGAGGCGACGGCTCGCCGGCCGCCGGTGCGGCCGTGACCGCGCGAGGCAGCGGCTTCAGCAGCGGAGTGCGAGGCTGGACACCGCACCCGGCCCCTGCGACCGCGGACGCCGCCGGCCGCTTCGAGCTGCAGGTGCTGCTGCACGGCTCCTACGAGCTCTCCGCGACGCTCGACGGCGCGAGGACGCTGCCCGCCCGAGTCGGCGTGACGTCCCCGACGCCGGACGAGGTCGAGCTCGTGCTGCCCGGCGGGTTCTCGCTGCGCGGCGTCGTCGGCGATGCGAACGGCGAGCCGGTCGCC
>DASRJH010000072.1:0-4709 GCA_035649575.1 Planctomycetota bacterium | reverse complement strand
TGGCTCGACAAGGAGAAGCAGCTCGACCTCAAGACGCCGTTCAACTTCGTCGCGACCTGCGACATCATCGGCGGCAACTCGGGTTCGCCGATGATCGACAAGGACCAGAACGTCGTCGGGCTCATTTTCGACGGCAACATCGAGATGCTCGGCAACAACTACGTCTTCGACGACGAGATCTCGCGCACGGTGTCGGTGCACCCGGCGATCATCATCGAGTCGCTGCGCAAGGTGTATGGCGCGGGCAAGCTCGCCGACGAGCTCGAGCGCAAGAACCAGAAAGCCACGAACGCCGACGCGAAGACCGAGAAGACCGAGAAGGCGTCGTCGGGCAAGTGATCTCCGGCGCCGTGCCGCGGTGCCCGCGCACGGCTTGCATGGTGGGTCCGGGCTCGTTCGTTGCGCCCATCAACACTTGATTGCGCACCAATCTGCTCGGGCCGGTTGGCTCCGAACGCGCCGGCGCGGCGCAGTCGCGCCGGCCTACCCACACCATCAGCCCCCGAGCGAGACTTCAACGCGCGCAGGTGGCCGTGTGTCGCGCGATGGGGTTGCCCGCGGCGGTCGGCGCCGCGGGCGAGTCGGTTCAGAAGTTGTACTGGAAGTAGAGGTCGAAGCGCACGGCGTTGCCCGAGCTGCCGTTCGTGCCGTTGGGCCCCATGTACTCGCTCTGCCAGTAGATGGTGTCGAAGCCCGTGCGCACGCCGTTGTCCCAGTCGATCACGGTGCCGATGTAGCCACTCTGGTTGAGGCGTCGGTTCGCGCTCGCGAGCGTCGTCGACAGATCCTCGTTGTCGGGATCGTCGATCGTGGCGCCGAGATGGAACTTGGTCTTCGCCGTGTATTGGTAGACGAGCTCTGCCCAGCCACCCGTTGACGCGATCCCTTCGCCGAATCCGGCGCTCGCGGGGTCGGTGTTGATCGTCTGGCCCATGCCACCTCGCACGTCAGCGAGGTTCTCGCCGCTCCAGGCTTCCCCGCGCAACGTGACGGTGCTGCACAGCGGGACCTGCCAGTCGAGGCCCACGAGCCACGTGTCGAAGCGGTTCTCGCCGTTGAAGAAGGTGTCGGTCTGGGTCTGGCCGTACAGGCCCCAGAGCCCGAACTCGGCGGGCTTCTTCTCGACCATTTCGAAGGGCTTGAAGCCCGCGCGCAGCTGGCCTTGCGGCATGCCGGAGTCGAAGCCATCGCGTTCGCCGGCGGCGGCGCCCGTGTCGAGGTCTTCGTTCGTGATCGCGCCGGTCAGGCCGAGTGCCGCCTTGAGCTCGAACGTCGTACCGGACGCGTAGCGGCCCTGGATCTGGGCACGGCGGTCGCCGGTGTTGCCCGCGTTCCACATGAGCAGCTCGTGGTTGATCGCCGGGAACAGCGGTGAGACCACGTCCCAGTCCTGGCCGAAGCGCAGGCCGTACTCGTCCTTCTGGATGTCGATGTAGGCGAGCCGGATGCGGGGCGTGGGGCGCGACTCGGCCACCCCGGTCGGGAAGTTCGCGAAGTCGATCTCGAGCTTGCCCGACACCTTGCTGCCGCCGGCCTCGACCGGCATGACGTCGACGCCAAAGCGCGTGAGCCGCGGATCCATGTGGAACTGGTCGTCGTTGCGCTTGCCCGTCTCCGCGAGCACGCGCGACGGGATCACGACGCTGTCCATGCGCGCCGTGTTGTAGTACGTGTCCAGGCGCAGGAAGCCGTAGAAGCGGATCGGCAGACCCGACTTCGTCAGGTCTTTCCACTGGATGCCGCTCGACTGGGCGCCGCCGCCGGCGGCGGGATCCTGGGCGTGCAAGCACGCGGCCGTACTACCGGTCGCAAGTAGCAGGAGAGTGAGCTTGTTCATTGCGGTGTCCATGACACCGGGCTCAATCAGACGCCGAGCGAACACACGTCGCTCGCACCGCTTGCAACCGCACCATCACCTGTTGCGGCGACGGTCATTGGAGAACGTCACCGCCGCAAGGCGCTGCGCGCGATTTGGCCGCAGGGAATGCAGACCGCACCCCAGCCAAGCCGGCTTCAGCGGCGTCAGTGTCGGCCGAGCACGGGTCGTTCCTTCAAGGGGGTTGGGGGATGAGGGTGGGAGGAAACCTGCCGCTCGCCCTAGGACTTGTCAAACAGATCTTGCATGGATCGCCAATGGCGCCACCTCAGGGGTGGAGGCATGGCAGATTCCCATGGCCCGGGAAATGAACAGCTGCTGCTCATACGGCGCTTTCTGCGATGCTTGGCGGATGCCCATCCGGAGCCCGGCGCTCGTCGCGTTGCTCGTCCTCGCTGCCGCATCGATCGCGCAGGAACGACGCCATGCGCTGGGTCGCGTGCTGGGTCCCGACGGCAAACCGCTCGCTGCGGCGACCGTCACGTTGACGTGCCAGCTCGCGCCGGACGACGCGCTCGCGTCGCCCGAAGTGGTGACCGCGACGACCGGCGACGACGGCACGTTCCGCGCCGCGTTGCGCGTCGGCCGCCACTACGCGGCGGGCGCCGTGGGCGCCGACGCGAACGGCCGGGCCGCGGTGTCGCAGATCGTGAATGCGATCGGCGCCGCGCAGTTCGTGACGCTGCACGCGAGCTCGGTCGTGGCCCCGACGCGCGTGCACATCGGCGGACTCGCCGCGTGGGGCAACGCGGCGCCGCGCCGCGGCCGGTTCACGTGCCGGCACGCGCCGGGCATCGCGGTCGAGTTCGCAATCGCGGCCGCCGGCGCGGCCGAGCTGCCGCTGCTGCCGCGCGACGCCGGCGTGCTCGAGCTGCTCGGCGCTGACGGCAGCACGGTGTGGTGGGACAGCGTGCAGCCTCCCGACGCGGAGCTCGAGGTGACGCTCGGCGCGCCGCTCGACCTGCGCTTCGTCGCGCGCGACGGCAAAGGCCAACCCGTCGGCGGCGCTTTGATCGAACAGCGCTCGGCGACCGTCTGGTTCGGTCACCTCGGCGTGTTCGAGACGTTCCGCACACACCGGTGGCGCTCGCTCGGCACGACGGGCGCAGACGGTACGCTGCGCGCGCGCGTCGCCACACCGCCCGAGGAGGAGTGGGTGCGTGTCTTCCGCGCGAGCAAGCCGGGCCTTGCGGCGGGCATCTCGGGCTACATCGCGGAACACCTCGCCGATGCGAGGCGGCAGGACGACGCCGACCGGGGCGAGCTGCACTTCGAGCTCGCGGACGAACAGCCTTTGCGCGGCAGCGTCGAGACGAAGCCAGGTGAACCGCTCGCCGGCGCCGACCTGTTCGTCGAGGTGATCTACATGATGCCGATGGCGAACGGCGGCAGCGTGCACGTGCCGCTGCTCTACCCGGTGCGCACCGACGCGCACGGCGGTTACGAGGTGCGCGGCGCGCCGATGGCGGGGCTCGCGCCGCGGCTGCTCGCGAAGCCTTCGTTGTCGGGACCGGGCGGTGCGCAGCTGCCCGCGATGCTCGCGAGGATCGATGTGCGCGCGGAGCCGGCGGTCACGCGGTTGTCCGCGCTGCGCACCGTCGAGGTGCAGGGCCTGCTGCCCGACGGCGGGCCGGCCGAAGGCGCGACCGCCGTGCTCGTCTCGCTCGCAGACCGGCATTGGTTCGTCGAAGCGTGGGACGCGCGCTACCGGCTCGACCGCGCGGGCCGTGCAACGCTGTGCGCGCCGTCCGGCGAGCATCTGCTGTTCTGCAGCGACGGTGCTGTGTGGGCGAGCACGGTGATCGACGACCAGACGGAGAACGTCGAGCTGCGGTTCGTGCCGCTCGCGAGTGCGACGATCCGCTGTGTCGCGGCCGACGGCAAGCCGGCCGCGGGCGCCGAGGTCACGATCCACAGCCACAGCCCCGCGACGCAGGGCGAGCCCGTGGATCTCGCACGTTCTGCGGTCGCGGTGTCGCTGCACCAGGGACTGTTCGCCAACGTCACGACCGACGGCGAGGGCATCGCACGCGTGCGATTGCTGCTGCTGCCGAACTCGGCGACGATGCAGCTCGAGGTCTCGCACCGCGGCGCGAAGTCCGAGCCGATCGCGTTCGGCGGGGGCGAGGTCACGGTGACGCTGCCGGCGCCCGCACGCGGCGACGGCCGCTGACGCGCGCCGCGCTCCTGCACTCGCTACGGGCCGACGACGAGCGTCGCCGCGTCGGACATCACGAGCCCTGCGGGGTTGCCCGCGGCGGCGTCGAACACGATCGCTTGGCTGTGCAGGATCGTTCCTGCGAGCGCGGGGAGGCTCGGAACCACGAACGGATACGCGGCAGCACCGCCCGAGCCGAGCACGGGCGCCGAGAAGTCGAGCGACACGCGCGCGAAGCAGCCGGGCATGCCGAATCCAGTCAGGTCGAGCGGCAGCGGACCGAAGGATGAGCTCACGTTGCTGAAGCCGAAGACGAGCACTGCTGCGCTCTGCGGCAGCGACCGCAACGCGATCTGCGTGGTGGTGCCAACGCGCGGGGGCGCGGCGTGAAGCCGGGTCACGCCAGCACTGCCGGGGCAGCCGCCGGCGAAGGTGTGGAACCCGCCTGACTGGATAATGGCAGCTGACGTGTCTCGGCCTGCAGCGATCCGCGAGACGGTCATCCCGGGCGGCAGTGCCGGCACGTTGCACTGGTAGTAGCCGTCGTAGCCCCAGGCCACGACACTGCCGTCGCTACGTCGGGCCACCGTGTGTGCGTAGCCTGCCGCCACTTCGACATAGGTGAGCCCAGACGGCAGTGACGGTACGTTGCACTGACCCGCGCCGTTGTAGCCC
>DASRJH010000071.1:0-6388 GCA_035649575.1 Planctomycetota bacterium | reverse complement strand
GAGGCGCCGGTGCTGAACCCGGCGCGGGGTCCGCCGAGTCAGCGGGAGTTGCCGTGGGAATGAAGCGGGCGCGATGACGCGAGGCGCGCGGTGACCGGCAGCGGTCGCGGCAGGACACCGGTGTGCTCGGTGAGCGAATCGACGGCAAGCACGCCAGCAGATGCGGGCATCAAGGGTGCGACTTGACGGGGTTCCGCACACGGGGATGGTGGGGCGGTGGGTCCCGGCTGGTCCGGGACGCAGCTTCTATTTCCTACACCCCGACAATCCGCGCGTCGAGGCGATCGGCGAGTTCTTCGCGCGCACACGTGGCAAGAGCCTCGGCATCGTCACGACGTCCGACGTCTTCGACGCGACGCCGGCTTCGTTCGCCACGCACACGTCGAACCGCGGCGCCGGCACCGGCATCTGCGACCAGTATCTCGACGAAGGTGTCGCGGTGGGAGGCCTCAAGGTGCTGCTCGGTGGCGGCCGCAAGTGATTCCTGCCGGCCGGCACGCCCGGTTCGGCGCGCAGCGCGACCAACGACTACGTGTTGCCGGCCGAACTCGCCAACGGGTGGGGCGTGGGGCAGGGCGCCATGGATTCCGCGCGCGACCTGCTCGCTGACTTCGTCGGCGCGGGCTTCACCTACGTGCCGGACCGCACCGCGCTGCAGTCGATCGCGCCGAACACGAACCGCCTGCTCGGCTTGTTCGCGTTCTCGAACATGAACGTCGCGCTCGACAAGATCGAGGGGCGGCGCGGCAGCCCGACGATCGTCACCGACTACGGCTTCCCGGACCAGCCGATGCTCGACGAGATGACGGCAGCGGCGCTGCAGGTGCTGTCGCGCGACCAGGACGGCTTCGTGCTGATGGTCGAGGCCGCGAGCATCGACAAGCAGGCGCACAACATGGACACCGAGCGCTGGATCCTCGACACGATCGAGTTCGATCGTGCGATCAAGGTCGCCAGCGACTTCGCGAACGCCAACGAGGAGACGCTCGTCGTCGTGACCGCCGACCACGAGTGCGCGGGCGTCAACATCATCGGCGGGTCGCGCGTGACCGACGCGGACCTCGCGCTGCGCGCGCAGTCGGGCGGCGGCGCGGCGCAGCTGCGCACGGGCGTCGTCGGCACCTACGAGGCGGCTGGCTTCCCGCGCTTCACGATCGGTGCCGATGGTTATCCGGTCAGCACCGACGTCGATCGCCGCATGTTGATCGGCTACGCCGCGAACGCCGACCGCTACGAGGACTGGCGCACAAACCCGCAGCCGCTGCGCGACAGCCAGCAGCCGTTCAACCTCGTGCCGCCGCTGAGCCTCTACCCGAGCCTGCCCACGAACCGCGACGTCGCGGGCAACTTCCTCGTCACCGGCCAGATCGCCGACACGGTCGCCGCGCACACGGGCTCGGACATCCCGTGCTCCGCGGGCGGTGTGGGGGCGTCGCAGTTCACGGGCGTCATGGACAACACCGACGTCTACTTCAAAGTCGTGCAGGCCGTGCTCGGCGGCGTGAAGCCTCGCTGAGGTCTTTGCCACGCGGCTGGTGGCCCGCTTTGCCGGCTGGCCAGGCGCCGGAGGACGTCAGGGTCGCCAGCGCCGCTGTTCCGCGTTCGAACCGAGCCATCGCCCCGTCGCAGGTTCCCACACGAAGGCTTGCCAGTGCGTCGGCACGCCGACGAGCAGCGGCGCCTGCGTGACCGGCACGAACGACCAGCCGAAGTGGCCGAGTGCATCGAGCAAGCCGACCGCCACGAAGCCGGCGGCCGGCGTCAGCAGCAGCGGCTCGTCGGCGAGGGCGGCGATGTCCAGGTAGCCCGGTTGCAAGTCGAGCAGCAGCACGAACAGTTGACCCGGCGGGCCGTCGACGGCGACCGCCACGGGCTGCGCCGCATTCAGATCGCCGTTCGCATGCAGCGTTCCGGTCACCGTCGTCGCCGGCAGCGGCGGACCGTTGGCGACGGTGACACCGACGACGATCGCCGCCGCAGGTTGGTTGCCGTTGCCGGCGCTCATCGCGACGGACCCGTTGACCTGCATCACCGCGAGCGCCGGTCCGCTGATCGCCGGGCCTCCCGTGGCCAACTGGCTGATGCTGAAGCCGTCGCCGCCGCGCAGCGAGTGACTGCTCGTGCCGATCACGCGCACGTGGGCCGCACCGGCGAGCGACAAGGCGGGCCCACCGTAACTCCACGAGATGCAGCCAACATGGATGTCGCCGCCGCGCAGCGTGCTGCGCGCGACGTGGCCGATCGCACCGTCCACCGCGAGCGCCGGCCCGCCCTGGGCCTGGGTCCCCGCGAAGAAGGTCACCGATCCGCCCTGCAGCGTGCACGCGTCGGCGACGAACGTCGCGGCGCCGATCACCTCGACCGCGACATCGCCCGCGAAACCGCCCGGCCAGTCGTGGGTGCCGCCGCGGAAGTTGCAGCGGTGCGCGTGCACGAGCAGGCCTGCGACCAGGAGCCCTGTTCCGCCATTGGGCTGAAAGCCGAATGTTGCCGCTGCGCCCGGCTCGCAGACGATGTCGCTGAGGCAGACCGTTCCCGTGTTCGCGACGCCGGTGCCGTGCAACGCGAGCACATGGAAGTCGGAGGTCGTGCGGTCCCGGCGAATCCGCAGGCCCGCGAGCCGGAACGTCGTTCCCGCGGGCGGCGACGTGATCGCCACGTAGTCCGCACCACTACCCACCACCGGGGCACCATCGATGATCGTCACCCCGTTGCCGGCCCCGAAGATCGACAGGGCTTTGCCCGCGACGTGGAACGGCTGATACGAACCCGGTGCCATGAGCAGCGTGTCGCCGCTCGCGGCGGCGGCAACCGCGGCCGGCAGCGACGTGAAGTGCACACCTGGCCCCGGTGTGTCGTCGACGAGCCAGGTCGTCTGTGCTGCAGCCACCGATGCCACGAGGCAGGATCCCAACACGGTGCGCATGGTCTCCATGGCGCGTAGTGTAATCAGCTGGAACGTACCCCGGTAGCTGCCCACCGCCGGCCAGGGCGTGGCGCAGGGAACGCGTGCGTCACAGCCGCTTCTCCATGAGACGCCATGTCCGACGAACCCGAACCCGCTGCCGCTCCGTTCGACGTAGACCGGCTCGTCGCCGAAGGGCGATCGTTGCGGCGTCTCGCGTGTTCGTTGCTCGGCGCCGGCGACCGGGTTGACGCGGACGCGAGGGGTGGCGATGGTGAGGCCTTCGGGCTCGCGTGGTCCCAGCCGGAGCTCGAGCCTCCCTGATCGGATCACCACCACGAAGGTGGCGTTCGCGGATCGCGCTAGTCGAGCAGCAAAGTCGAGAATCATGCCCGCGCGTCATCACATCCTTCTCCACGCAGCCACGAAGCTGGCGTCGTCGTGCGCGTCGGTCGCGCGTCCCATTGCCGCGCTGCTGTGCGCGACCGGAATCGCTGCGGCGCAGTGCGCGACGCAGTGGCATCCCGGCGACGGGCTGCCCGGCGCCAACGGCATCATCCGGGCGTCCGTCGTCTGGGATCCCGACGGCGCGGGACCGCTGACCGAGAAGATCGTGGCCGGAGGGTTCTTCACCGTCGCGGGCTCGAGCCCGGCCGCCTACGTCGCGATGCTCGACCCGACGACTGGCGCCTGGTCGCCGCTCGGCAGCGGCTTCAACATGTGGGTCTACGCGCTGGCGGTGGCGCCGAACGGCGATCTGGTCGCGGGCGGGCAGTTCTCGACGTCGGGAACGACGACCACCGGCAGCCTGGCGCGATGGAATGGATCCGCGTGGGTACCGTTCGGCGTCCCCGTGCCGGGCGGTCCCGTCACCGCGATGCTGTATCTGCCGAACGGGGACCTGGTCGTCGGTGGCGCGCAGTTCACGGTCGGCGGCCAGTCGTGCGCCGTCGCGCGCTGGAACGGCACCGCGTGGAGCGTCGTCGGCACGGGCATCGGCAGCTTCGTGCTGGCGCTCGCGGCCATGCCGAACGGCGACCTGGTCGCGGGCGGCGAGTTCTTCGGCGGCGCCGCGGGGAGCTACATCTCCCGCTGGAACGGCACCGCGTGGACCGCGATGGGCACGGGCACCAGCTACCACGTGAGGAGTCTCGCAGTCCTCGCGAACGGTGATCTCGCCGTCGGCGGTTTGTTCGACACGGCCGGCGGGGTGCCGACGAGCGGCCTCGCCAGGTGGAACGGCGCGTCGTGGAGCGCGCTCGGCAACGGCGTCAACGGCACCGTGTACGTGGTCTTCGTCGCTCCGAACGGCAACCTGCTCGTCGGCGGCAACTTCACGGGCGCGGGCGGTGTCGCGGCGAACGGCTGCGCCGAGTGGAACGGCGCGAGCTGGATGGCCTGGGGCACGGGAACGGCGAGCGCCTACACGTTCGCACGCTTGCAGTCGGGCGTCACCTTCGTCGGCGGGATGTTCTCGATGGCCGGCGGCATTCCGGCGTTGCACGCCGCGTTCTGGGACGGTGCTTTGTGGTCGCCGTCGAGCGCGACGATGAACCTGTGGGTCAACGCGTTCTGCACGCTCCCGGACGGCAGCCTCGCGGTCGCGGGACCGTTCACACACGCGGGCGGCGTCGCCGTGAACCGGATCGCGCGGTGGGACGGCACGTCGTGGAGCGCGATCGGGTCCGGCATGGACAACCAGGTGCAATCGCTCGCGGTATTGCCCAACGGCGACCTGCTCGCGGGCGGGAGCTTCTCGCACTGCGGCAGCACGCCCGCGAACCGCATCGCCCGATGGGACGGAACGACGTGGACCGAGTTCGGCGGCGGCATCCCGAACGGCTACGTGAGCGCGCTGCGGGTCCTGGCCAACGGCGACGTGATCGCGGCCGGCCCGTTCACCCAAGCGGGCACGACGCCGGTGAACTGGATCGCGCGATGGAACGGCAGCACGTGGAATGCCCTCGGCAATGGCTTGAACACGGTTGCGCACACGATCCTGGAGCTGGCGAACGGCGACCTGCTCGTCGGCCGCGTCGCGCAGCTCTCACTCGCGGCGGAAATGATCAGCCGGTGGAACGGTGTCTCGTGGCAGCCGATGGCAAGCGGGCTGAGCACGACCGGCGCCTGCAGCTGCCTGGTTCAGTCGCCGAACGGGGAACTGCTCGCCGCCGGCGGCTTCTCGTTCCCGTCGTTCCCGAACGCGCAGGGCGTGGCGCGTTGGAACGGGAATGCATGGGTTCCGCTCGGCACCGGAGTCTCCGGTTCCGCGAGTGCACTCGTCGTCCTGCCCAACGGCCACCTCGCGGTCGGCGGTTACTTCACCGGTCCCGCGCCCTACCTCGCGCGCTGGAATGGCGTGTCGTGGTCGGGCTTCGGGAGCAGCCCGAACAACCCGGTGACCGCACTGCACGTGAGGCCCGATGGCCAGCTCGCGGTCGGCGGCTCGTTCACGGCCGTGAACGGCGTCCCTTCCGCGTATTTCGCGCGGCTGGCGACGACCTGCCCGGCAACGGCGACGACGGTCGGCACGGGATGCACGGGAGGCGGCGGGCCGAACGTGCTGGCGGCGGCGGCGCAGCCGTGGCTCGGCACGACGTTCCAAGCGGCCGCGACGGGGTTGCCGGCGTCGTCGATCGCGCTCGCCGTCTGGGGCTTCGCCGCGATCAGCGTCCCGCTGAGCGTGGTGCTGCCGGCAGGCGGCGCGGGATGCACGCTGTATGCGAGCCCCGACCTGCTGACCGCCCATCTCCCGGTGGCGGGAACGGTCGCGACCAGCCTCGTGGTGCCCGCGGCGGCGTCGCTGATCGGGCTGTCGCTGCAACACCAGGTCGTCACTCTCGAGCTCGGCCCGAGCGGCATCAGCCTGATGACCAGCACGAACGGATTGGCGTTGACGATCGGCAGCTGGTAACACGCCCCGTCACCAGCGCGCGGGCAGCACGTTCTCGAGCGACGGCCCGGTGCCGAACATGCGCCGCAGCCAGAAGTACTCGTTGAACGGCCGGTCGTCGGTGATGCCGAGACGCGGGTTCTGCGGCAGCACTTCGCGCGGCTGGATGCGCCGCTTCAGCACGAAGTCCCACGCCATCTCGAGCGGCATGCCCGCATGCCACTCGACCATGTCCTGCTTCGCCGCTTCGGGCATGCGCGCGATCGCCTCGGCGGTCGTCGGCGCCGACATCGGCCAGTCGGCGGCGAGGATGTGGATCCCTGCGAGGTTCGGCGATACGTCGGGCCCGGCCTCGAACGACTGGAACACCAGCACGTGCGGAAACGACCGCCGGTGCTGAGCCCAGCGCGGGGTCCGCCGAGTCAGCGGGAGTTGCCGTGGGAGTGAAGCGGGCGCGATGACGCGAGGCGCGCGGTGACCGGCAGCGGTCGCGGCAGGACACCGGTGTGCTCGGTGAGCGAATCGACGGCAAGCACGCCTGCAGATGCGGGCATCAAGGGTGCGACTTGACGGGGTTCCGCACACGGGGA
>DASRJH010000070.1:0-14748 GCA_035649575.1 Planctomycetota bacterium | reverse complement strand
GCCTTCGAGGCCGTTACGTGTTGCAGCCGTTGTACGGACTGCGCTGGAGACTGGCCCTCTCATCTCATCTATCGTGCGCGAGCCGATGGACACCTCCCCCGCACCCGCCCCCGCCCCCAAGCCAGTCGCGCCGATCGCAGCTCAGGCCAGCGTGCAGGCCGCGGCGGAAACGAAACCGGCACGCCGCCCCGCCGCGCGGGCCAAGCGCTCGAAGGCCACGCTGTTCGCCGCGCTGGCCGTGGCTCTGGTCTTCGTGCCGCTCGCGGTGTGGCTCAGTAACCAGGATCCGCCGCGCGTGACCCATGCCGAGGCCGTGAACCTGGCCCTCGCGATCGAACTGGCGAACGATCTGCCCGCGATGGAACGGCTCGTGCACTTCGAGGAAGCAGCCGTCCCGCTCGGGGATCCCGGCCTCCCGCCCGCCGCCTCGCCGATCGCCGCGCACATCGCGTTCGCGAAGCGAAGCGGTGACTACACGTTCCTCGACATGCGCACGGACGCCGCAGGTGAGCGGACGCTCGTGTTCCGCTGCGCGCGCGATGGCGCGCTGCTCGACTACCACGAGCTGCGGCTCGCGCGCCACGACGACCGGGTCAAGGTCTGCGAGTTGTGGTCGATGAGGCGCGGAGGCTGGATGCGAGAGCTGCTGCAGGAGCGGCGCGAACTGCTCGCTTCGAAGGAACTCGCGACGGATGCCGTCGAGTTCGTGCAGCAGGTCGACGTGCTGGATCCCGAGCGCCTCGAAGCCGCGTTCCAGAGATTGCACCGGAGACTGCGCACGTCGCGATGCATCGGCCTGCTCTACCTCACGAAGATCGGCCCGCAGAACTTCCTGCCGTTCCGCGTGGCGCTCGTCGAGTTCCGTTCGGACAACCCCGACAACCTCGCGGCCGACCTGCTGCTGATCGGACCCGGCGCGCCCGAGATCTCGCAGCAGGAGATCCTGGCCGCCTTCAATCGCATCCACGCGCGCGTCGGCGACGAGGACTTCCTCGCGCGACTGCGCAAGCAGTTGCTGCGCTGAGTCCCGGCGCGCCGCAATCAACCCGCGGCGACGCGCGCACGCCGCAGCAGTGCCACGACGAGAGCGAGCGCCGACGTCCCGAGCATGACCGCGTACGCGCCGTGCAGCGTGTCGACGAGACGCAGCGGCGCTGCCTTCACGGGCTGAGCGCCGAAATACATCGCGACGAACACACCCGTGACGGCCATGCCGAGGAACATGCCGAGGCCGCGCGACTGCGACGCGAGCGCCGAAGCCAGACCGCCCTTCTGGCCGTGCATGCTGTTCATGACGATCATGAGGTTCGGCGACGAGAACAGGCCGAAGCCGATGCCCTGCGCGATCAGCACCAACGCGACGTGCAACACGCCCGACGAAGCGCCGAGGTTCAGGCCGAGCACCGAGCTCACGACGACGGCGACGACGCCACAGGCCGTGACCACCTGCGGTCGCATGCGGTCGGCGAGCCGCCCCGCGAACGGCGACACAACGGCCATCACGAGCGAGCCGATCGCGAGCACGAGCCCGGCGCGCTGCGACGGCATCTCCTTCGTGACCTGCAGGAACAGGCTCAGCAAGAAGATCGAGCAGTAGGCGTTCAGGTAGAGCAGCAGTTGCACGAGCAGTGCCTGGCCGACCGGCCGGTTGTGCACGAGCTCGCGCAGATCGAGCAGCGGGTTCTCGATGCGCAGCTGGACCCAGAGGAACGCCGCGAGCAAGAGACCCCCGCCCGAGCCACAGGCCCAGGCGAGCGCAGGCTGCTGCGCGACGGCCGTGCACGCGACGAGCGCGCAGACCGCGAGCGCGAGCAGAACGAGGCTCGGCCAGTGCACCCACCGCCCCACGGCATGCCAGCGCGAGGTCATGCGCACGAAGATCGGCACGGAGCCCAGGAGGATCAGCGCGGCGCCGAAGAAGAACACCGACCGCCAGCCGTATTCTGCGACGATCGCACCCGCGGCGAGCGGCCCCAAAGACAGCCCCGCGTAGGCGACGCCGAGCATCGCGCCGAAGACGCGGCCGCGTTGTCCGAGCGGAACGAGCTCCGCGAGGATCGCCGCTCCGACAGCACCGCCGACTGCCGAAGCCAGGCCCTGCAGGCACCGCAGACCGATGATCAGACCCGCGTGCGAGGAGCAGCCGATCGCGATCGGGATCAGCCCGAACGCGAGCAGCCCCCACTTGCACAACGAACGCCGGTCGGCGACGTCGGCGAAGCGTCCGGCCGGGAGCACGAACGCCGTGGCACTCGCGATGAACGTCGTCTCGACGAGCCCGAGCTCCGTCGCAGACATGTGCAGCTCGTGTCCCATCTCGGGCAGCGCGACGGCCACACCCGAGAACATGAAGGGCGGGCCGAACTGCGCCGCGACGATCGCCCACACGAGCACGCGGTCGACGGGCTTCTCTTCCGTCACGGTCACGCTCAGCGCGGCGCGCCCGTGAACTGCACGCCGTCGATGACGGTGCCGACGCAGTGCGTCGTGTATTCGAACGGATCACCGTCGAACAGCGCGAGGTCCGCGTCCTTGCCCGCGACCAGCGAACCGACCTTGCCGTCGATACCGAGCAGCTTCGCCGCGTCGATCGTGAGCGCCTTCAGCGCCGCGTCGGGCGGCAGGCCGTGGCCGACCGCGACGCCGGCCTCCCACAACACGACGCGCGTCTTCGGCACGTAGGACTCGTAGCCGCTCTGCAGCGCGAACGGCACCTTCGCGTCGAGCAGCAGCTTGCCGAGCTCCATCGTGCCGTTCTCGAGATCGTCGCGCGTGCGCGCCATCGCGGGGTGCGGCAGCACCCAGGCACCTGCCGCCTGGATCTCGGGCAGCACGAGATACGCTTCGGCCGCTCCGTCGAGCACGACCTTGACGCCGAACTCCTTCGCGACGCGCAGCGCCGAGAGCAGGTCGTGCGAGCGATGCGCCGTGACGAGCAGCGGCACTTCGCCCGCGAGCACCTTCGCGAGCACGTCGAGGCCGAGATCGGTCGGCGTCGTGGGTTCCTTCTGCCTCTTCTGCACGTACTCGCGCGCCTTCTGCAGCTGCTCGCGCAGCATCGCGATGGACTTCGCGCGTGTGCCCGGCGCCTTGCCCTCGCGCGCGCGGCCGCCGTCGCCCAGAGTCACGGCCACCATCGCGAGCGGCACGACGACGTCCTGGTCGGCGCTGCGGCCGTGCAGCTTCACGACGAAGGTCTGGCCCGAGACGAGCGCACCGGGCCCGTGGCCCGTGTGCACGGTCGTGATCCCGAAAGAACGCAGCCACGCGACGAGCTCGTCACGCGCGTTGAACGCGTCGATCGCACGCAGCTCGGGCTGGATCGGCGAAGAACGCTCGAGCTGATCCTGGTCGTGCGGGATGTTCAGCAGACCGCTCAGCCCCACGGTCGCATGCGCATCGATGAGACCCGGCGTGACGATCGCGGCGCGCAGCACCGGCATGTCGGGGGGCACCGCGAGCTCGGCCTCCTTGCCGACGCGCTCGATCTTGCCGTCGCGCACGATCACCCCGCCGTCCTGGATCGGATCGCCGGCCATCGTGACGACGGTCTTGCCGAGCACCGCGAACGCGCGCGCAGCGGGAGCTGGCGCCGCAGGCGCCGGCTCCTGCGGTGCCTGCGACAACACCGCGGCAATCAGCAGAGGCGACATCACTGCCCCCCCTGTGTCGAGAAGCAGCACATCGACATCGCCTGGCCGTCGGAGGCGCCGTAGCCACCCATCGCCATGAGGCGGTCCTTCGGATCCGCGAAGTCGAACACCTTCTTGCCCTCGACCCACGTCTGCAGCACGCGCGTGTAGACCGAGAACGGATCGCCCGAGAGCACGACGAAGTCGGCGTCTTTGCCAACCGTCAACGTGCCGATCCGGTCCTGCAAGTCGAGCATGCGCGCGTTCGCGATCGTGAGCGCCTGCAGCGCCTTGTCGCGATCCATGCCCGCACGCACCGCGAGCGCGGCCGAACGCAGGAACAGCCGGCTGTCCGTGATGCTGTCGTCGGTGTGGAACCCGACCAGCACGCCCGCGCGGTCGAGGATGCCGCCCGTCGCGAGCGACAGGTGCGCGGCTTCGAGCTTGCCGCCCGGCGAGTCGATCACGATGACCGAACACGGCACCTTCGCCTGGGCAATCTGCTCGGCCACGAGCCAGCCTTCGCTGACGTGATGCAACACGCACCGGAAGCCGAACTCCTGCTGCAGGCGCAGCACCGTGAGGATGTCGTCCTGGCGGTGCGTGTGGTGATGCACGACGCGCTTCTGTTCGAGCACATCGACGAGCGCCTCGAGCCCGAGGTTGCGTTCGGGCAGCTTGCTCGGATCACCGGCCGCCGCGGCAATCTTCGCCTGATACTCGCGGGCCCGGTGGAACTGCGCGCGCACGAGCGCCGCGGCCTTGCCACGTGTGCCCGCGAACGGCGGATCCTTCTGCGGGTTGGTGCCGTTCGCCATCTTGATGCCGCCGGCGATGCTGCCGTCGGGCAGCTTGATCGCGAGGTCGTCCACGGTGCGGCCGTCGCGCAGCTTCAGGTAGATCGTCTGGCCCGACAGCAGATGGCCCGAGCCCGGCATCACGTTCACGGTCGTGATGCCGCCGGCCTGCGCCTTCTGGATGCCCGGATCGAGCGGGTTGATCGAGTCGAGCGCGCGCACCTCGGGTTGGATTGGCCCGCTCGCGTCGGCGCCCGCAACCGAGCCGATGTGCGAGTGGCTGCAGACGAGACCCGGCATGATGGTCCGGCCCGCGGCGTCCACGGTCACCGCGTCGTCGGGCACACGCACTTCGGCGGTCGGCCCGACTGCGACGATGCGGCCGGCTCGCACGAGCAGCGTGCCACGGTCGATCACGGGAGCGTCGATCGGGACGATGCGCGCGCCGACGAACGCATGCGGAGCTTCCTGCGCCGCGAGACCACACGCGCACACGACAGCCGCGAGCGCGGCAAAGCAACGGGACGCCATGGCGCGGAAGCTTACCGCGCGATCTCGCGCAACAAACGCGAAGCACCGTAGACCTTGCGCAGCGCCTCGACGATGGCCTGCGGGTGCACGCAGACGCTGCGCTCGACGCGCTCGCCGTAGAGGAACTCGTTCGCGAACGACTCGATGTTGCCGTCGAACAACAGGCCCGCGAGCTCACCTCGCCTGTTCACGACGGGGCTGCCCGAGTTGCCGCCCGTCGAGTCGACCGTGCAGACGAAGTCGACCGGGGTCCGCATGTCGATGCGGTCCCTCGCGAGCAACCACTCGCGCGGCAGCGAGAACGGCGGCGCGTCGTTGAACTCGGCGGCGCGCGCGAACATGCCGTGGAACACGGTACGCCACGGAGCCAGCGTACCGTTGTACGGGTAACCGGCGACGAGCCCGTCGCTCCAACGCAGCGTGAACGTCGCGTCGGGCGAGACGTCGTTGCCGTAGACCGCGAACAGCAGCTTCGCGATGCGCGCGCCGAGCGCCGTCTCTTTGGCCTCGAGCGCCGCCGACGCGGCCTTGTTCCGTTCCATCAGCGGCAACACAGTGCGACCCGCGACGAGAGCCACGTCCTGGCACGCGTCGATCGCGGACTTGCCGCCCCGCAGCAGCCCTTCGACGAACTTCTTGTCGCCGAGACAGGTCTCGTTGGCAAGCCGCTCGATCGCGGGCCCCGGTTCGAGCCCGCCGAGCATCGCCGCGAGATACGGGTCGTCGTGAGGCAAGGCCTTCCTTGCGCGGCGCAGGTGATCGGCGAACAACGCGCGCGCCACGCGATCGGTCTTCGTCGAGATGTCCCTGGCCAGCTGAGCCTTCTGGGGATCCTCGCTCTTGCCGAACTCGAGCAGCGCGTACGCGCACATCATGACCGGACAACCACCGGTCGTCTGGAAGACGAGCCTGGAATCGAGCGCGCGCTTCTGCTGCATGAGCTGCTCGAGCTGTGGCCAGACGTCGAGAGCGTTGGCGTATCCGTTCTGCTTCGCGCGCTCCCGGAACGCTTCTTCGGCGCCAGCCTTGCGCGCCATGAACGCGGCGTCGTTGAGGGCCCGGTGCTCGCCGCGCCAGCCCTTCTGCATGTTCTCGAGGCCAAGGATCGAGCCGCGCAGCCGTTTCTCCATCTCGGAGTCCTCCGCGGCAAACCCGCGCAGCAGCTCCATGCGCGAGTCGATCATCTCGCGGACGCGCGGGTAGTAGACGTCGCGCAGGAACTCGAGCTGCGCCATCGTCATGAGGCGCTTCGTGCTGCCGGGATTGCCGGTCAGGAACACGAGATCGCCCTCTGCCGGCCCATCGCCCCACGGAAAGTAGAATCCGCTCGTGTCGGCCGGCTTGCCGTCGACATACGCGCGGCAGAAGCAGAAGTCGACCGCGTAGCGCGGGTAGACGAAGTTGTCGGGATCGCCGCCGAAGTGCGAGATCTGCAGATGCGGCGCCATCACGAGCCGGACGTCGTCGAAGACGCGGTATTGGTAGAGCTGCCAGATGCCGCCCGAGAACAGCTTGACGAGCTGCGGCTTCAACTCGCCGTCGGCCTCCGCCTTCGCGAGGATTCTCTTGCGATTGCGTTCGCGCACCTTCTCGGCCGCTTCGGGCGTCAGGTCGTCCGTGATACCGCGCGTCATGGCCGCCGTCACGTCCGTCATGCGCACGAGCTGCTGCACCGAGAGTCCCGCGAACCTGACTTCGTCGCCGAGGTCCCTCGCGACGAAGCCGTCGCGCACCCAGTCGTTCTGACCCTGCACCTTCGCCATGTAGTCGCGCACACAATGGTGGTTGGTCAGGATCAGACCCTGCGGCGACACGAACGATGCCGAGGCACCCTCGCCGAAACGCAGCGACGCGAGCCGCATCTTGTTCCACCACTGCTCGTCCGCCTCGAACCGGTACTCGCGCTTCAGGTATGCGAGCGGCGGCCGTTCGAAGGTCCACATCTTGCCGAGGCCCAGCTCGTCCTGGGCCGGTGCAACGGCCGCGAACAGCAGCGCCAGGATCACACGTCTCGGGCAGCAGCGCATGCGGCGCCTCCTCACCGCCCCGGAGGCGGCTTCGCGGCCGTCTTCGCAGCTTCGTGCCACTTGCCGAGCAGCTCGGTCTCGCGCTCGGCCGGGATACCGGTGCGGAACGGCTTGTCGCCGCGCTCGGTCTTGGCCCACTGCAACGTGTCGCGCACGGTGTCGGCGATCGGACGGAACTGCAGACCGTTCGCGATCGCGCGCGCGTTCGCGACGATGCTGCGACGCTCGCGCGGGATCCACAGCGGCATCTCGGACCAGGGCTTGACCCCGTTCTCGGCGAGGAACTCCTCGCTGGCCCAAGTCAGCGTGGTCGCGTTGGCCGTCGCGCACTTGCAGGCGCAGAGCAGCTCGGCCATCGAGACCCGCCCCGCGAAGCCCGTGGCGTTGTAGATGCCGGTGACATTCTGCTCGACCACGTGCAGCATCCAGGCTGCGAGGTCGCGCACGTCGACGAATTGCACGTGGCCATCCTGGTCGCCGGGCGCGAGCACTTCGCCGCCGCGGTCGATGCGCACGGGCCACCACGTGAAGCGATCACTCGGGTCGCCCGGGCCGACGATGAGGCCCGGGCGGATCGTCGACACGCGGCCCGGCATCGCTGCTTCGGCAGCGGCTTCGCAGCGCGCCTTCAACGCGCCGTAGAAGGGCATCGCCTGCCGGATCGTGTTCACGCCCTTGACCTTGTCGTCCTCGACCGTGCTGACCGGCGTCTGCTCGTCGATGGTGTCGGGCTGCTCGCCGAAGCTGGCGTAGACGGAGATCGTGCTGATGAACTGGTAGTGCTTCGCGGTCTCGCTGAACAGCTTCGCGGTCGCCTCGACGTGCTCCGTCACGTAAGCCGAGGTGTCGACGATCGCGTCGAACTGGCGGCCCTTCAGCGCCTCGAGGTCGCCCTTGTCGCGATCGCCGCGCAGCTGTTCGAGCTCCTTGAACAAGCCCGGGTTCGTCTTGCCGCGGTTGAAGAGGGTCACGGTGTGGCCGTTCGCCACGGCGCCGCGCACGAAGGGCGGGCCGAGGAACGACGTGCCGCCGAGCACGAGGATCTTGAGCGCGGTGCGCGGCGACCCCCACGCCGGCTTGTCTACCGACCCCACCCTGGCAATGGCGCCGGCGGCCGCGACAGACGAGAGGAAGGAACGGCGTGTGGGGAGCATACGCCACATCCTACGTAGCGGGCAGCGCCGGCGTTGGCGTGAAGTCGCGCCAACTGCGTCGTCGTTGCGCAATCCCGAGGCCGTCATGGAGAACGTCGCGCGCGTGCTGCGACCCGGGGGACACTTCGCCGTGCACGACTACTTCAACTACGGTTCGATGACGATGGCGCCGCGCCGGCGCAGCCACGACCTCGCGGTCGCTGCGACGATGCGGGCCTGGCGCGAACACGGCGGCGATCCCGATGTCGTCGGCCGCCTGCCGCGGATCTTCGGCGAGAAACGGCCTGCGCCTCGCCCATCTCACGGTGCACGCGCGCGTGGCGCGCGGCTCCGACAGCATGTTCGCGTGGCCCGACACGTGGTGGCGGACCTTCGCCCCGAAGCTCGTCGGCATGGGGCTGCTCGCGAAGGGCGACTGTGAGGAACTCAATCGCCGACCTCTCGCGGGCGCGCACAAGCCAGAACGGTTCGTGCAGTGTCCGCCGGTCTGCGAGCTGATCGCCAGGAAGCAGTGACGTGCCTTTGCCGTGCGCTCTTGCGTTGCAGCGAACAGGCCGCTTCGGGAACAGGCTGCGAACAGAATGATCTGGCGACGGGCAAGGGGGCTCGCCAAGGCCGCACGCGAGATGGGCTTCCGGCTCGTGCCCGCGCAGCAACGTCAGCTTGTTCGCTGCAGGGGGCGGGAGGTCGATGCAGCGACGCGAGGTGTTCCGCGAATTGGTTCGACTTCAAGGCCGCCACAGCACCTGAGCATGTGGGTACGATGCATCAGCGATCGCCGACCTCGGGGTGTCGGCGGCCCATGGTGCGGGGCCCTTTGCTCAGCACCTTCTGCCTCGTTACCTCTCGAGAAGGAACCATCCATGCTTCACTCGCAGTTCCTTGTTCCATTCTTCCTGCTCAGCACGGCGCTCATGCTGCCGGCCCAGTGGGTGGAAGTCGGCGACGCCGGTAGCCTGCCGACTTCGGCGCAAGTCCCCATCGGCCCGCCCGTGCCGCTGCTCACGATCGCTGGCGTCGTCGCCGGCGATGCGGACATGTATCTGATCGAGATCAACGCGCCTGGCGCGTTCTCTGCCACGACGGTGGGCGGTGCGGCCTTCGACACGCAGCTCTTCCTGTTCGAGCAGGATGGGCTCGGCGTGACGTTCAACGACGACAGCGTCGGCCTCCTGTCGACACTCACCGCCGCCTTCGTGACGCGGCCTGGGCGGTACTACCTTGCCATCTCCGCGTACGACCACGACGCGAACGCCAAGGGCGCGCCGATCTGGCTCGACGTGCCGTTCGCAGTGGAGCGCGCGCCTGACGGCCCCAGCCGCAAGGAGGCTGTCGACGCCTGGGCAGGCGCTGGCGGCGGCGGCGCCTATCTGATCACGCTGACTGGCTGTTCGTTCCCGAAACCGCAGATCCTACTGCCGGACTACGAGCACCTCTGCGAATCCCCGACGCAGCTCAGCAACGGCGGCAGTGTCACCTGGTGGCGCGGTCCCGTAGGTGGCACCGGCGGCCGCTTCCAGGTCATCTGGGAAGCGAGCCACTTCACTGGCCTGGCCGGAGTAGCCGGTCCGATCCCGATCACCAAGCTCATGTTCCGCGGTGAGGACGGCGAGCCCAACGCCGGTGGCCAGATGTGGCCAGGCGTGATCGTCCAACTCGGCTCGACGTCGATTCCCGCTGCGGGCATGTTCGCGGCATTCGCGATGAACACTGCTGCCGTGACAACCCTGTTGGGTCCGATCGGCGTCACGCCAGTCACGGTGTTGCCTTCGCGCGGCACGACGCCGAACGACTACAACATCATCATCGATCTCACCGCGATCGGTGCCGTGCATGTGCACGACCCCACGGGCCCGATGCCGAACCTGCTGATCGACATCACGATGCCGTTCCCAGCGGTGCTGCCGCCGGTCTCAGGCCCCATGATGGCCATGCAGGACGCGATCGGCGCGGCCGCCGTGGTCCGCGGCGCGGGCGTCACGACTGCTGCGCCCGGGGCTGCCGTGGGCGCGCTTTCGGCGTTTCCTCCCGTCGTTGCCATCGAGCACGGCGCCATGCCTCTCGCCGGCGGCTTCAGCACGCTGATCCCGGCGCGCAACGAGTACTACGGCGGCGCTTGCGGTGGCTCGCCGTCGACGGTCTACCAGACGTTCCTGCAGGGACAGAAGTTCGACCTCACCGGTCTGACGTTCACTCCCGATGTCGTCGCCGCGCCAACGGTCTACACCGTCACGGCGGGGGCGGGAGCCTTCGATCCGACCAAGCTCGACCTGGTCCCGGACAGCATCGCCGACGATGCCCTCGTCGCCCACCCGCTCGGCTTCGCGTTCGCCTACCCGGGCGGCGTCACAGCCGCGATCGGTGCCTGCACGAACGGCTACGTCTGGCTCGACCCGGCCATGGTCGCTGCAGACTTCACGCCCTCGGTGAGCGAGCTGCTCGGCGTCACGGTCGCTCAGACGGCGCGCTTCCTGCCCTGCTGGTACGACTTCCATTGCGGCCGCAACGTTGCGACCTCACCCCTCTCGGGCCTGCACGTGATCACGGACGTCGCCGGCGGCGTCGGCGCCTTTGTCTGCTACGTGACCTGGTTCGACGTCGGCGACTTCAACTCCGTCAGCGGCGTCGGCATCGGCGGTCATTCCGTGCGCAACTTCCAGCTCGTGATGTACGAAGCTACCGGCGTCGTCGAGTTCCGCTACGGTACTACGATGCCGACGCCAACCGGAGCTAACACCGCCGCGGCGATCGTCGGTTTCACCCGCGGCCGCATTGCCACCCTGCCTGTGATCGTCCCATCCGTCGATCCGCAGTCGCGCGATCTGTCGATCGAGGTCCCGTACACCACGATGGTCGAGGTTGCGGGCGTGAACAACATGGGCCAGACCGCGTCGGCCCTGCCGGATGCCGGTGGTGCTCACTACTCCGGTCGCATGTTCCCCGGCCAGGTGCTGACGTGGAACGTCAACAACATACCAGCTGGTACGCTGTTGGGTGTGCAGCTGCTCGACATCGGGTCGGTGCGGCCGGGCCTCGGGTTTCCGCCGTTCCTCATTGCTTCGCCCTGCATGCTCAGCGTGACGCCGGCCACCTTGCTGTGGGAGGTCGACATCCTGCCGACCCCGACGCAATTGGGCACGGTTCCGCTCGTGATCCCGCCCGGGTTCGCGGGCACGGAGTTGTTCGCCCAATATGTCGTGCTCGACGGTCTCTTTGGCGGCCCGAGTCTGATCACCGTGGCGAGCAACGCGCTCAAGCACACGATTGGTCTCGACTGATCGCCTGACAACCAGGTCGTCCACGGCGCCCGCGTCTGTGACGACCTGGCAATGGACGGCCGCTGCCTATCGCTGGGGGCGGCCGTTCGTCGTTGGTGGCCAGGTGGCCATGCGGCGCAATTCCCCTGGCGCTACTTGCGCACTTGCCCGCCCCCAGGTTGACCCCGGACGACGCGGTGCGCCAACCTGCACGCGTGCCGTCGACTTGCCCGTAGCCCTCGGTGCGGCACTCGCGCCGCGACCCCGAGTCCCTGCATGTCGAAGTGGTGGGCGGAGTCGAACAGGAATCAACGCAACCACGAGGATCGCACGCTCTCAGGCCGGCAGCCCCCCGCCGAGCACGCCTTCGACGGCCTCGCAGAACCGGTCGAGCTCGTCGAGCGTCGCGTAGACGCTCGGCGTGATGCGCAACCCTTCGCACTCCTTGGGCAGCGGCGGACCGATGTAGGTCGTCCAGATCTTGTGCTGATCCCACAGGTGCTTCTGCAGCTGCTTCATGTCGAGCCCCTCGACGCGGAAGTTCGCGACCCCGCCCGCGTACTCGGGCTTCGGCTCGGCGACCTCGAGCGATTCGCGGCGTGCATGGCGCGACTCGTGTGACCTGGCACACCGCAGGCAGCACGCCGCCCGGCCAATTTGACTCGTCGTCGTTGGGGCGAAGTCGCGCCAAACGTGTTGTCGCGATGGGCAGGGCGCGCCACCATGGCTCGCATGACCGACCGCGAGTACGTGCTGGGCACGGGCAACGACGAGCTCACGCGGCTCGCCCTGCAGAACCGCCTGTGGTCCGACGCCGCCCACGCAGCGTGGAAGCAGGCGGGCATCGCGCCGGGGCAGCGTGTGCTCGACGTCGGCTGTGGGCCCGGATACGCGGCGTTCGACCTGGCGCAGATCGTCACGAGCACCGGCGCCGTGGTCGGCCTCGACGAGTCCGAGAGTTTCGTCGCCTACGCGCGCGAACAAGCAAGGACGCGCGGACTGCCGCAGATCACGGCGCACGCCGTGGACGTGCAGGCGTTCACGGCTGAGCACGTCGGCATCGCGCCGTTCGACCTCGCCTATGCGCGCTGGGTACTCTGCTTCGTCCGCGACCCCGAGGCCGTCGTGAAGAACGTCGCGCGTGTCTTGCGCCCGGGCGGCAGCTTCGTCGTGCACGACTACTTCAACTACGGCTCGATGACGATGGCGCCGCGCCGCCGGAGCCACGACCTCGCCGTCGCCGCCACGATGAAAGCCTGGCGCGAACACGGCGGCGATCCCGATGTCGTCGGCCGCCTGCCGCGGGTATTCGGCGAGAACGGCCTGCGCCTCGATCATCTCACCGTGCACACGCGCGTCGCGCGCGGTTCCGACAGCATGTTCGCGTGGCCCGACACGTGGTGGCGGACCTTCGCGCCGAAGCTCGTCGGCATGGGAAAGCTCGAGAAGAGCGACTGCGACGAACTGATCGCCGACCTGACGCGGGCGCGCAGCAGCAGGAGCGAGTTCGTGCAGTGTCCGCCGGTCTACGAGCTGATCGCCACGAAGCAGTGATCGCGTGCCCCACGATGCCCTGACGTTCGGCCTGTCGCTCGCAGCGTTCGCGCGGGTCGTCGGCATCTTCGTCGCGGCTGCTGCCGTTATGCTGTTGCCTCGTCGGGGCAACCCCGCCCCGGCGCGTTGACCACTCGCGAGGCACACGCATGCGATCCGCAGCACTCCCCCTCTGGCTGCTCACCCTCGGCGCCACCCTTGCCGCGCAGGAGTCGATGCCCCCACTGCGCCTGCAGCCATTCGAACTCGTGCTGCAGGCGCATTGGGAGACGTTGACCGACACGACCTATCACTTCGAGAAGAACTTCGCGCTCGTGCGCGAGCTCGCGCCCGCGGCAAAGCAGGCGACCTACGGCGCCTCGCACTTCGAGCCGCTGCTGCCGCCGGACGCGGTCGAGGTCGGCGCGCTCTGGCGCTTCGACGCGGCGGCCGCACTGCCGTTCCTGCGACAGTTGCATGCCGGCGCGCGCATCGAGCTGCACGCCGACCGCGGCGCCGGGATCAGCGCGCACGGTGCCTGGGCGTGCCTGCGCTCGCTGACGGCCGACTACGCCGAGATTGCGCTGCGCGTGCACGCCGAGTTCCTGATCGACGGCGACGGCGCCGACAGGGCGTCGTCGTGGTTCACGCCCGCGCAGTTCCGCGGCCGTCTCGCGCTCGATCGCCGCAACGGCCGCGTCGTGGCGTTCCAGCTCCTGGTGCCGCCTTCGCGCGCCAACGTCGACCTGAACATGCACACCGACGACGGCACGATCTGCGACATCGGCTCGATCCCTCGCCTGGAGCTGACCTCTGGCGGGTTCCCCGAACTGCCGCCCGATGCCAAACGCCTCGACGAGCGGCGCGCCGATCAGGTCCTCGAACGCGCGTTCTATCCGTTCGCGGACGTCGAATGGTTCGACCTCGCGGCGGCGCGCAAGGAGTCGCGCGCGACCAAGAAGCCGCTGCACGTGGTTCTGCTGTTCGGTTCCCTGACCGACGAGGCCTGTTGAGGCAGCGGCAAGAACCTCCGTGCGAGGGTGCTGAACGACTCGTCGGTGCGCGAACTGCTGCGCGCAGATTTCGTCAACTGCTGGATGCTCGCGAAGGACCTCGAGCCGCTCGCGGCGCGCAGCGACGAAGACCTGGCCAGGCTCTGCAAGCTCTTGAAGGCGAACTACGGCTATCCCGTCGACAGCGTGCTCGTCGACGCGGACCTCACGGTGCGCGGTCATGTCAACGTGCACGACGAGAACGCCTGCGATCCCGCCAGCTACGTCGCCTTCCTGCGCAAGGGGCTCGCCGATGCGGGACGCACCGCGACCGCTGTCGCAACCGACAAGGCCGCCGCAGGCGCGGCAGCGCGGCACAAGGGCGTGCCCTCCTTGCCGCTGACTCTGACTCCCGAGCGCCCGACCACCTCGCATCTCGACACGTTCACCGCGCGCGGCTTCGGCCAGGTGAGCATGTCGTTCCTGTCGATCGACGCGACCGCTTTCGCGGACGGCGGCACGCTCGAAGTCGAAGTGCGCGTCGGCAGCGGCAACGCATCGGGGCGCTTCGAACTGTGCGCACCGGCCGACCAGCCGCGCGGCAACGGCAAGAGCCGCTTCATGAAGCCCGTGCAGGAGGGGGTGACCGTCGCGCGCGAGACGACACAGAAGCTCGTACACGAGTTCGCGAAGGGGGACCACTTCGGCCTCGCCGTGATGCCGGCGCCAGGAACCAGCGAGGGCGAGACGAATGCGTTCCTCGCGACCGTGACGATCCGAAAGCGCTGACGCCGAGGTCCGGTCTTTTCACGCGCCGAGCGTCAC
>DASRJH010000069.1:0-15569 GCA_035649575.1 Planctomycetota bacterium | reverse complement strand
CGGGAAGTCGACGACTGCGCCGCTGCTCGGATCGACTCGCCCGATGTAGCTGTTGCTCTGGTCGGTGTACCAGGCGAAGCCGTCGGCGGTGAAGGTCGGATCGTGCGGGAAGGCACCGGGCCGCGGCAGCGGAAACTCCTGGACGCTCTGGCACGGAGCAGCGAACGCGAACAGGATCGCCACGACTGCAGACGCGCGAAGCAAGGGCTGGCACATGGAACGGCTCCTCGGTCAGGACGCCGACCATGATAGCGCTCGCGTCGGTGACTGCAGTCGTGCAGCGATCAGGTCACGGCGCCGGGCCACAACCACGCGAACGTCGCGCCCGTCACGAGCGCGTAGACGACGCCGTCGAACACGAACTTGCCCGTCGTGCTCCACGAGACGCCCTTCCAGATCGAGTCGCACACGCTCGTGAACCCGTGGCCGAGCAGAGCCGCGGCCGCGGAGACGCGGAACACGAGCATGCCGGGCTCACCGGGCTTCGCCGCGAGGCCGGTCAGGTAGGCGACGAACACGCTGACGACGATGCAGAAGGCGAACCACTGGCCCAGCGACTTGCCGATGCCCGGCATGCCCTTTGGCCGCACGACCACCATTCCAACGGGGCCCTGCTCGTATTTGGCAACCATCTCGGGCGAACTGCAGTCCTTCATCTGCCCCGAAGCAGGGCACGGGAAGATGTATTGGCCCGCCGGCACGCCGGCTTTGCGCAGCGCTTCGAGGGCCTGCTCTTCGTTGGGCAGTCTCTTGTAGTCTGCCTTGTGGAGCTGCAGCGCCATGTGGATCACGGAGCTGGCGACGAAGACGAACACTGCCGAGAGCAGGATCGGCAACCAGAGCATGGCGAGGGTGGTCATGGCCCGGATTGGACCGAAGCACCGTGGTGTAGTGCAAGCGACGGACGCCAATCCGCGCAGTCCTGGGCGCGATCGAGGCTGCTTGCTAAGTTCCTGGGCGCAGAAATGGCCTCTCCGGCCGATACGACCCACGTGACCGACATCGATCTCAAGCGCGACTGCCGCCACGTCCGGTGGGATCGGCCCTGCACTCCGCACAAGCTGCGCGGCAAGGTGTGCTCGACCTGCGACGAACACGATCCGATCTCGCATCGTGTGCTCGTGATCAAGCTCGCCGCGACCGGCGACGTGCTGCGCACGACCGCGCTGCTGCCGGCGATCCACGCGACGTGGCCGCGCAGCAAGGTCACGTGGGTCACGCGGCCGCGCGCCGTGGAGCTGTTCGCCGGCAATACGCTCGTCGACGAAGTGCTCGCGACCGACGCCGCGGAGACCGTGGCCCGGCTCTCGACCGAGACCTTCGACGTCGTGTTGTGTCCCGACGCGGATCCCGATGCGGCCGCACTCGCGGCGATGGCGCGTTCTGTCGAACGGCGCGGCTACGTGCGCGATGCTGGCGGAGCGGTCGTGCCGCTCGGACCCGGCGCGCGCCACTGGTTCCAGATGGGCATCAGCGACAGCAAGAAGAAGCAGAACCGCGAGACCTACCAGAAGCTCGTCGCCGACGTGCTTGGGCTCGATCCGGCGCTCGTGCGCGAGCCGATCCTGGTGCCGTCGGTGTCGGATGCGGCGGCGGCCGCGGCGTTCGCAAAAGGGCTGGGGGCGAAGGGGCCGCTCGTCGGTCTCAACACGGGCGCCGGTGCGCGCTGGGTCTACAAGCAGTGGACGAGGGCGCATCAGGAGACGTTCCTGCGGTTGTGCACGGACGCCGGATGCAGCGTGCTGCTGCTCGGCGGGCCCGAGGAAGTGCAGCGCCATCGCGAACTGCTCGCGGCGGCGCGGGGCCGGCCCGTGTTCGACACCGGCAACCAGAATTCCTATGGCCGCTTCGCAGCGCTCGTCGAGCAGTGCCGCGTCGTCGTGACCGGCGATTCGCTCGCGGTGCACGTCACCGCGGCGCGCAAGGTGCCGGCCGTGGTGCTGTTCGGCCCGACGTCGTTGCACGAGGTCGAGTTGTATGGGCGCGGCACGAAGATCGCGCCGAAGGACCTCGAGTGCCTGTGCTGCTACCTGCCGAAGTGCGATCGCTCCCCGTACTGTCAGGAGCTGATCGAGCCCGCGGCGGTGTGGGCGGCCGTGCAGCAGTGTCTCGCGGCGCCCGTTGCTCGCTGAGTATGGGCTCGCTGAGTATGGGCGCGCTGAGACGCCGCGCTCAGAGGGCGTGCAGCCTCACGCCGTTGCTCGCGGTCATGCCCTGTGGGCCAGCCGGGTCGAGGATCCACGCCTGCGTCCACATCTGGAAGCCCGGCAGGCTGCCCGGCCACGGCAGCGTGTAGGACGCGGTGCCGATGCCGTCGGTCAGCAGCAGCAACAGCGCGTCGGGGCTCGGCACGAGCGTGCCGCCGAACAGCGGCACGTTGAGCGTGCTGAACCCGAGCGCCAGCACGGCGAGGCTGTTCTCCTGGGCCGACGACAGCTGCCAGCGCGTGCGCGAGCCGGTCATGAGCCGGCCGTTGCCGCTGAGACGCGGCGCGCGACGCGGGCTCGCGAGCGGCGCTCCGACGTCGGTCCAGAAGGGTGGCACCTCGAAGGCGTCGAGGTAGCCGGCGTCCTGGGCGCCGACCTTCGTGAACGAACCACCGGCCAGCAGCTCGCCGCGGGCCTCGTCCGCCAGCAATGCGAGGACCGCCAGGTTCGGCTGCGCGGTCGAGAGCGGGGCCCACGTGCTGCCGGTCCAGCGGGCGACGTTCGCGGCACCGGAGACCGAGAAGGTGCCGCCGATCACGAGCTCGGCGCGGAAGGTCGCGATCTCGCTGACCGTGCCGCCCGGGAGGCCGATCCCGAACGTCGACCAGCTGCTGCCGTTCCAGCGCGCGATGCCGGACGCCGGCGTGGTGCCGGCCATCGTGAAACTGCCGCCGACGACGAGGTCGTTGCCGAAGCTGCCGAGCGACTCGACGACGTCGTTGACGCCGCCGCCCGGCACCGACAGCGTCGTGCCGTTCCACGCAAAGATGTTGGGCGCGCCGGGATGGGAGGGCGTGTAGCCGGCCATGTAGAGCACGCCGTTGTGCACGTGCATGTCCAGGAGCATGCCCGTGATCGGCGGCGTGAAGGTCTGCCACGAGGTGCCGTTCCATCGCTGCGGACTACCGGTGGTCCCGATGTGGATCATGCCCTGGTAGCTGGCGATGCAGCTCGCGCGCCATGGACCTGGTCCCCCGCCGACGTCCGACCAGCTCGCGCCGTCGAAGCGCGCGACGCCGTTCGCGACGACGCCGTTGATGGTGTAGAAGTCGCCTGCCACCCAGAGCTCGCCGTTGTGCTCGCAGCAGTCGAGCACCGGGCCATCGAAGGCGCCGAACGGCTGCCACTCGTCCCCATCGAAGCGCGTGAGATAGCGCACGCTGTTGCCGCCGGCGATGTCGAAGCGACCGCCCGCGATCGGCTGTCCCTGCCAGCGGCCGAGCACGTGTACGCCGCCGTTGCAACCGAGACCGCCGCCGGCCGTCGACCACGAAGCGCCGTCGTACGCCGCGACGTGGTAGACGCCGAACTTCGGGCCGCTGCCGAGTATGTCGCCCGCGAGCTCGAACTCGCCGCCGCACCAGAGCCGTCCGTTCCACGCGGTCATCGCGATCACCGTCGCCGGCTGCACCTCGGCTTGTCCAACGCCGCCGATCGGCAACAGCTGCTGGCCGTCGAACCGCGCGATCCGCGCCAGTTGCGTGTTCCCCGAGAAGATGAAGTTGCCGCCGACGTACAGCTCGTTGTTGAAGGTCGCCAGCGCGTTCGCCGCGACGCCGAAGAGCGGGTTCTGCACACCGGCGCCGACCGCGTGCCACTGGCTGCCGTCCCAGGCCGCGACGTTGTCGCTCAGCACGGTGCCGGCCTGCCCGAAGCTGCCGCTGGCGTAGACGCGGCCCTGGTGCTTCACGAGCCTCCACACCGAGGCCCACCCGAAGTTGTTGATGCCGCCGCCGACGCCGGACCAGGTCCCACCGTTCCAGCGCGCGATGTAGCTCGCTGGCACGCCACCGGCGCGGTCGAAGTCGCCGCCGATGTAGAGATCGGTGCCGTCCGACAGCAGCGCGCGGCCGCAGTAGTACATGCCGAGCTGCCACTGCAGGCCGATGCCGAGCGGTTGCCAGGTGCTGCCATTCCAGCGAGCGACGCCGTTCACGGTTGTCGTGCCGGACTGGGCGAACGCGCCCGCGGCGTAGAGCTGACCCTGGTGTTCGCACAACGCCCAGACCTCGTTGTCGAAGCCGGCGCCGAGGGGCTGCCATACGCTGCCGTTCCAGCGCGCGACGTAGCTGGCCGCCGTGCCGCCTGCGTGCGTGAACGCGCCGCCGATGTAGAGGTCGCCCTGGAACTCGCAAATCGCACGCACGTGACTGTCGACGCCGCTGCCGAGCGCGTGCCAGCGCACGCCGTCGAACGCGCCGACGTGGCTGAGCAAGGTGCCGTCGCGCCACACCGGATGGGTGGTGCCGGCGATCAGCTCGTTGCGCCAGGTGCCGAGCGCGAAGACGCGGCCGCCCATGCCGAGACCGGGCACGTCGAAGTGCGGCGACCAGGCACCCTGCGCCAACGCGGGCGCGGGCAGCAGCGCGGTTGCGAGCAGCAGCGCCGCGAACGGCCGGCGCAGGCCGGTGCGCGAGGGCGGACGCGGTGGATCGAAGGGAAGGGACAGGTGGCGATGGGTAGTCATGGCTTGAACTCCGCCAGTCCATGCGCCGTTCGCGGGAGCCGACTGCCACGCTTGTCGTGCGGCGAACGGGATCCCGCTCGATGGCAGGATTCGCGACGGAGTGGCAACGCGTGCGGCCACGGCGTCAGCGCGTGCGGCACTGCAGCGCGTTCGTCGCGAGCAGGCCCTGCGGCCCGGCAGAGTCGAGCAGCCACGCCTGGCCGAACACGTCGAGACCGGTCGCGACGGCAGGCGGCAGCGGCAGCGCTGCTGTCGCAGCGCCGAGCGCATCGGTGACGAGCACCACCAGCACGTCGGGAGCTGGCACGAGCACACCGCCGAACACCGCGGCGTCGACACGCTGCAGGCCGAGCGCCAGCACCGCGATCGTGCTTGGCGCGGCTTCGATGCCGAAGGCCAGCGTGTTGCCACCCACGGCGCTGCCGCGCCCGAGCAGCAGCGGGCTGGTGCCCGGGCCGGGCAGACCATGCAGCCGGTTCTTCCAGTCGGGTTGCGTGCGCCACTCGGCGAGACAACGGCTCGGCAGGCCGCCGGCCTGCTGCAGGTCGCCGCTCGCGAAGACGCTCGCGGTCGCGTGGTCCACGAACAGCATCATCGGCACGCCGTCGGTGCCCGAACCGAGCCCCGACCAGACACCGTTGTGCAGACGCAAGGTCGTGCCGCGCGGATCGCCGCTGACGCCGGCGTAGAGGTCGCCGTCGAGCTCGGCGAGCGAGTAGACGGAGTAGCCACTGACCGGTGCTTGCATCGCGCTCCAGTTGGCGCCGTTCCAGCGCGCGAGCAGCACCGCTGGAATGCCGCCGACGGCCGTGAAGCGGCCGCCGACGACGAGCGTCCCGCCGTGGCTGCCGAGCGCCTGCAGGAAGTCGTTGGCGGTGCCGATCGACTGCAGCGAGACGCCGTTCCACCGCAGCACGCGGTGGTTGAACGCGTCGTTGTTGAGTGCGTAGAGCAGGCCGTCGCTGTGGCCGTGCAGAGCGTCGATCGACCCGGTCGGCGGCGTTCCGACCGCGGCGAACGTCGTGCCGTTCCACCGCTGCAGCGCCACAGCGCCGAAGCCGTAGAGCTCGGCGCCGTGCGCGTAGAGAGCGAATGGTGCGATCGTGCCGAACGGGTGCCACGAGACGCCGTCGTAGCGCGCGATGCCAGGGAACGGCACGCCGTCGATGTGGGTGAAGCTGCCGCTCACGACGACGCTGTCCTGGTAGATGGCCGCATCGTAGACGAGTTGGCCGCCGCCGCCGGAAAAGCGCGCGAGCACGTGCCAGCGGTCGCCGTCGTAGCGGGCCAGGCCCGCGGCCGGCGCGCCGCCCGCTTCGCTGAACGGACCCGCTGCGATCCAGCTGCCGCGCCACGGCAGCAGTGACTTCGTGCGGCGATCGAGACCGTTGCCGGTGCCGAGCGTGCGCCAGCCCGCGCCGCCGTCGAATCCGACGGCGTTCGCCGACGCGACCGAGGGTGCTCCGGCTGCCGTGCCGGCGCGCGTGAACTGCCCGCCGACGATCAACTCGCCAGCCCGCGCGTGCAGCGCGCGGATGCTCGTGCCCTGGAAGCCGTTGAAGATGCCGCTGACGACGCCGGCTGTGCTCCAGGAAGCACCGTCGAAGCGCGACAGGAGAGCCCCGGTGTCGGCGTAGAGATCGGTGCCGAACGTGCACAACGCTGTCGACGGCACGCTCGGCGGATTGTTGCCGAGTGCCGTCCACGCGGTGCCGTTCCAGGCGCCGGGCATCGCAACGCTGGCGCCGACCTGGAACTGGCCGGCCGCGACGAGCTGCGTGCCGCGGCTCGCGAGCGCGTAGACCGTCGCGAACGACCCGCTGCCGAGCGCGGACCACGTCGTGCCGTTCCAGGCCGCGATGTTGTTCGCGGCGACGCCGCCCGCGAGCGCGAACTGGCCGCCGGCGATCAGCGCGCCGTTGTGCACGTGTAGTGCGCGCGCATGACCGACGGAGGAGCCGCCCGCGAGACGCAGGCCCTGGCCGACGGCGTTCCACGTCGTGCCGTTCCAGCGCGCGATGCCGTTGACGGGCTGGCCGCCCGCGAGATCGAACAGCCCGGCCGCGTACAGCTCGTTGTTGAACACCGCGAGCGCGCGCACGTCGGCTTCGTCGTACGACAGCGCGAGGCCGCTGCCGAGCGGTGCTACCGTGGAGCCGTTCCAGCGCGCGATGTAGCTGCGCGGCTGGCCGTCCACCTGGTCGAAGGTCCCCGCGAAGACGAGCTCGCCGTTGTAGACGGCCATCGCGGACACCTGCGTATCGAGCGGCGGATAGGAGTAGTTGACGAGGTCGACGCCGGTGCCGACCGGCCGCCAGTCGCCGCCGTGCAAGCGCGCGAGGCCGCGGATCACGCCGCCCTTGCTCGCGAACCACTCGCCGCCCGCGTACAGCTCGCCGCCGTATTCGGCGAACGCGAACACGGTGCCGCCGAGACCGGCAACGGCCCAGTCGGGGGACCAGGACGGAGTCTGGGCCGCGAGGCAGAGGCCGAACAGTGTCGATAGAAACTGGGTCGGGAGGGAACGGATCGCTGGGCCCATGTTCGTAGATCTCGGCGGAGGCGTGATTGGTGGAGCGCCTGCGATGCGCCGACCGGATCGGGCGCCTGCCACGATTCGCGAGGCGCGGCCGCGGTTTACTGGCAGCCGCGGGCCCGGTGCTGGCGCCATGGCGGCGACGCGAATCCGATGACCGAGTACCCCGCGCTCGTCGGCTCAGGTGTTGCCTTGGCCGTTTCTTCCCAGGCCCTGTCCGATCCGGGGGCTCTGTGGCATCCTGCGCGCGCGGCAGTGTTGGACCCGGTCGAGAAAGGCCGGGCCCGCCGCTTGCCCGGTTGCTGCCCACGGATGCCCGACCTGACCCGTTTCCTGCACGCGGTGCGCGACGGCGACGCCTCGCCCGACGAGATCGCAGTGGCGGCGCTCTACGACGAGATCCGTGCCCGCGCGCGCTCGTTCCTGCGCAGCGAACGGCCCAATCACACGCTGGCCCCGACCGCGCTCGCGAACGAGGCCTGGCTGCGTCTGTTCGGCGGTGGCGCGCCGGCCTTCGAAACGACCGCCGAGTTCGTGGCCGCGGCGGTGACGACGCTGCGGCGCGTGCTGGTCGACCACGGCCGGCGTCGCGCGCGGCTGAAGCGCGGCGGCGACCGCAAGCACCGGGCGGCCGACGCCGACCAGCTGCCCGCGCCCGACGTCGACGAACGGTTGCTCGCCGTCGACGAAGCGCTGCAACGGCTCGCGGCCTTCGACGCGGGCAAGGCCAGGCTCGTCGAGCTGCGCTTCTTCGGCGGGCTTTCGGTCGACGAAGCCGCGAAGGTGCTCGGCCAGTCGCCGCGTACGACCGCGCGCGACTGGCGCGTGGCGCGCGCGTTCCTGCGGTCGCAGTTGCAGGACGAAGGAGCTGCCGATGACGTGGACGACTGAACGCTGGACGCGCATCGAAGCGGTGTTCCACGGGGCCGCCGCGTGTGCGGCCGAAACGCGCGAGGCGTTCCTCACGGTCGAGTGCGGCGACGACCGCGAGTTGCGGGCGGCCGTGGAGCGTCTGCTCGCCGCCGACGGCGCGGCCGACGCCGACGACCCTGTCGAGCAGGGCGCGATGGGCGTGCTGCGAGGCCGCGATCCGCTGCTCGGCGCGAACCTCGGCCCGTTCGAGCTCGTCGAGCGCATCGCTGACGGCGGCATGGGCAGCGTCTACCGTGCCCGCCGCACCGGTGCCGACTTCGAGCAGGAGGTCGCAGTCAAGGTGCTGCGCCTGGGTCTGTCGACGGCCGCCATGCGCGAGCGGTTCGCGCGCGAACGCCGCACGCTGGCGCGGCTCGTGCACCCGAACGTCGCGAGGCTGCTCGACGGCGGCACGACCGCGGACGGCGTGCCGTTCATCGCGATGGAATTCGTCGACGGCGAGCCGATCGACCGCTTCTGCGACTTGCGCCGCTTGCCGCTGCCGTCGCGCCTGCAGCTGTTCGCCGCGGTCTGCCGCGCGGTGCAGTTCGCGCACCAGAACCTCGTCGTGCACCTGGACCTGAAGCCGAACAACATCCTCGTCGACCGCGGGGGCGTACCGAAGCTGCTCGACTTCGGCGTCGCGGGCCTGCTCGGCGGCATCGCCGACGGGGACGGCGCCGGCGAGGTCACGGCGACGCGGTCGCGGCCGCTGACGCCCGAGTACGCGAGCCCCGAGCAGCTGCGCGGCGAACCGGTCAGCACGGCCGCGGACGTCTACGCGCTCGGCGTCGTGCTCTACGAACTGCTGACCGGCACGCGGCCGTTCCGGCGCCTTGGCAACGACCTCGAGCTGTTGCGCACCGTGTGCGACACGGAGCCGATGCGCCCGAGCGCGACGTTCGGGCCCGGACACGCGGGCGACGCGGAACCGGCCGAGCAGCGTGCGCACTGTCGCGGCGCGCGGCCGCCCGAGCTCGCGCGTGGGCTGCGCGGCGACCTCGACCGCATCGTCGCGATGGCGATGCACAAGGAGCCGCGATACCGCTACGGCTCCTGTCTCGAGATGGCCGAGGACGTCGAGCGTTACCTGCGCGGCTTCCCGGTCGTCGCGCGCGAGCCGAGCCTCGCCTACCGCGCGGCGAAGTTCGTGCGGCGCAACGCGCTCGAAGTCGGTGCGGCCGCGCTGACCGTGATCTCGCTGGTCGGCGGGATCGTCGCGACCCTGCACATGGCGCACGTGGCTGCCGGCGAGCGCGACGCCGCGAACGAGGCGCGTGCGCGCGTCGAAGACGAGATGGAGCACGCGCGGATCGAGTCGCAGTCGGCGCAGCTGCTCGCGGCGTTCCTCAGCGACTCGCTGTTGACCGCAGAGTTTCTTGGGACGCCGGAGTCGCGCGGCAAGGTGCGGGAGCTGATCGGCGAGCGGGCGGGGCAGTATCGCCGCCAGTACGCGGGCGACGCGCATCTGCGCGCCAACCTGCTCGACGCGTTGGGCCGCACCTGCGCCCAGCTCGGCGAGCTCGGCGACGCCGAGGGGCTGCTGCGCGAAGCGCAACAGGTCCGCGCGACTGCGTTCGGCCGCGTCAGCCTCGAATACGCGCAGACCCTCACGAGTCTGGGCCAGTTCTGCTATCAGCAGGGACGGTTTGCCGAAGCGGTCGAGCTGTTGACCGAGTGCTACGAGCTGCACAAGCGCTGTCCGGTCGGCGTACACACCGACGTCGCGCGCGCGGCGAACGACCTCGCGGCGGCGTGCCGCGCGAACGGCGACGTCGCGCGCGCCCACGCACTGCACAGCGAGGCGCTCGCGCTGCGGCGGCAGGCGGCGCCCGATTCGGCAATGGTCGCCGAGAGCTTGAACAACCTCGCGAACGCGGAACCCGACGCGAAGCTGGCTGGCGAGTATCTGGCCGAGGCGCTGCGTATCCGCACCGCGGTGCTCGGCGCGGACGATCCGCTGACGTTGCAGAGCGCGGTCAATCGCGGCAAACACATGCTGCAGGGTGGCGACGCCAAGGGCGCGCTGCCGCTGCTGCGCGACGCGGTCGCGCATGGGCGCTCACTCGGCGCGCGTGGCGGCGACGTGCTCGCAGAGGGGCTGCGCGCGCTCGCTTACGCAGAGCTGCAGATCGGAGAGCTCGACGCAGCGGAACAGGCGATCGACGAGGTGCTTGCCAGCGAGCAGGTGTGCCGTTCGCCCGCGCATCCGCGGACCGCTCAGGCGCTCGAGATCCGCGCCATGATCCAGCAGCAGCGCGAGGCGTGGCCGGCGGCCGTAGCCACCTGGCGCGAGGTGCTCGCGGCGCGGCAGGCGTCGTTGCCGGCCGGACACAGGATGATCGCGCGCACGCAGTGCAGCCTCGGCGGCGCTTTGGTGCGCGCCGGTGAAGCGGCAGCGGCGGTGACGTTGCTCGCGGAGACGCTGCAGGCGCAGACCGCGGCCGGCGGCGCTGCGCGCGACGTCGCCGACACGCGCGTGGCCATGGCGCTGGCGCTCGAGGCGAACGGGGATCCCACCAAGGCCGAGGCCGAGATGCTCGCGGCGCTCGCGGCGCTGCCCGCGGGCTCGGACGGTGCGACAGCGGCGCTCGTGCGGCGGCATCTGCACTCGTTCTACCAGCGGCAGGGTCGCCGCGAAGACGCGGCGAAGTTCAGCCGGCCGGACCGCTGAGCGCTGTCGCAAGTTCGCAGGTTTGTGCTGGCGGCAAGGTGCGCCTGAGGTGACAAGCTGCCACCGAGGAGTGACACGCGATGACCTTCCTGGGACTCGACGTCGGCGCTACGCAGTGCCGCTACGAATGGTACCCGGCCGACGTCCTGCCCGGCGGCGTGGCGCGAGGCGTACAGCCCGCGGTGCACGGCATCGAGGCGACCGTCTCGGGACTCGCCGAGGTGCTCGCCGCGGCAGCGCGCACGACGTTGCCGACCGCCGCGGTCTTGGCACTCGCGGGCGTCGGCGACCTGCGCACGAGCATGGCGATCACGACGGGCCTGCGCACGCGTGCCGTTGCGTTCCCTGTCGCCGTCGTCGGTGACGTCGTCGCGGCTGCGGCGGCCGCGCTGGCCGCCGGACCCGGCGTGCTGCTGTGGTCCGGTACGGGTTCGTTCGCCGTCGCGCGCGCGCAGAACGGCGAACTGATCCGTGTCGGCGGCCGTGGCTACCTGCTCGGCGACCAGGGCAGCGGCTACGACTTCGTGCGCCGCGGGGCGGCTGCGGTGCTGCTCGCGGTCGACGACCTCGGCCCGCCGACTGCGTTGACCGAAGCCCTGACCACGGCCTTCGCCGCGCCTTCGCCACAGCGGCTCGGCGCGGTGTTGCAGCAGCTCGACACGGGGCAGGTCGGCTCGAAGCTGTCCGTGGTGCTCGAGGTCGCGGCGCGCGGCGACGCGGTCGCCAACGAAGTGCTCGAATCGGGCGTCGACGCGCTGGTCATGCTCGGCAACGCTGCGGTGCGCAAAGCGAGAATCGACTGGCGTGGTCTGCGCGTGGCGCTCGGTGGGGGAGTCGTGCTCGGGGCCCCGTATCTCGCGGACCTGCTCGGCAAGCGCGTGTTGGCGCTCGGCGGCGAGGCTCCGGCGATCGTCGACGCGCACGGTCCTGCACGCGGCGCCGCGTGGCTCGCGCACGGCTGGCACAAGCGCGCCGAACCCGAATACCCGTGGGTAGAACGTGTCGCGCTCTGACTTGCTACTACGCGACGGGCGCGTGCTGCCGAAGAACCTGTTCCACCTGAGCTTCTCGCGCAGCGGTGGGGCCGGTGGCCAGCACGTCAACAAGACCGAGACGAAAGTCGATCTGCGCCTCGACCTCGTTGCCGCCGAGGCTGTGCTCGGGCCTGACGACGTTGCGCGCATCCGCGCCGTGATGCAGAAGCGCCTCGACGAAGACGGCATGCTCTGCGTGACGGCGAGCGAGCATCGGAGCCAGTTCCAGAACTACGAGGCGGCGATGGAACGCATGGGGAACCTGATCGCGGCGGCGCTCGTGCGGCAGAAGCGCCGCATCGCGACGCGCCCCACGCGCGGCAGCCAGCGCCGGCGCATCGAGGCAAAGAGACTCCGCGGCGAGATCAAGCGCGGCCGCCAGGGTGGGCCGGCTGGAGACTCGTGATACCCCCCAGTTGACCGATGGATGTGCGTGCTGCACTGTCGTGCCCCAGAATCCGCAAGCAGGCGGTGTCGCATGCCAACGCACAAGAAGCTGGGCAACAAGAAGCCGAAGCGATGAAGAGAGTTCGGCTCTCGCTCCCAGCCGAAAGTGACCTGCAAGCGATCGACGATTACACGATTGCACACTTCGGTCGGAGGCAAGCGATCAGACGGCGGCGGCACTCAAGGCGGCGATGATCAGCCTTGCTCGGAACCCACGTTCCGCTCGCCTCGCAAGCGACCTTTGTCCACCTGGCCGACTGTTCCGTTTCAGGGTGGTGCTTTCGGCGTTCGTGATTGTCTACGAGACCTGGGACAGGGGCATCCGAGTGGCTCGTGTTCTGCATGGGGCCAGGTACCTGCCGGCGGAGCTGGAACGTGAACCGGGTGACGACCCGCAGGGTCTGGCGCCCCGTGACTGGCGAGGAGTCTACTGACGGGCTTCGAGGGCCACGGTGCAGTTCAGGCCATCACGCATAGATGCCGCGCATGCGCGTCGTCTCGGCGACGCGATTCACGCCGAGCATGTAGGCCGCGATGCGGTTGCTGACCTGGAACCGCCGCGCCATGTCGACCACGGCCGCGAACGATTCGACCATGATGTGCTCCATGCGGTCCTCGACCTCCTTCTGCGTCCAGAAGAAGGCCATGCGGTTCTGCACCCATTCGAAGTAGCTGACCGTCACGCCGCCGGCGTTCGCGAGGATGTCGGGGATCACGAAGGTGCCCTTCTGGTCGAGCACTTTGTCGGCGTTTGCGGTGCAGGGGCCGTTGGCGCCCTCGGTGATGACCTTCGCCTTGATGTTGGCGACGTTCTTGCTCGTGATGACGTTCTCGGTCGCCGCGGGCACGAGGATGTCGACCGGCAGCTCGAGGATCTCGGCGTTGCTGATGCGCGAGGCGCCCTCGAACCCATCGAGTCGTTTGTGCTGCTGCAGGTGTGCCTTCACGGCCTGCAGGTCGAGGCCCTTCGGGTTGTGCAGGCCGCCATACATGTCGCTGATCGCGACGACCTTGACGCCTAGCGTCGCGAGTTGCATGGCCGAGACGAGGCCGACGTTGCCCGCGCCTTGCACGGCCGCCGTGCAGCTGGCCGGAGTCATGCCGAGGTGCCGCAGCGCTTCGCGCGTCACCAACATGACGCCGCGTCCCGTGGCCTCGATGCGACCCAGGGAACCGCCGAGGCTGATCGGCTTGCCGGTCACGATGGCCGGCAGGAAGTTGCGCTGGTGCATGGAGTAGGTGTCCATGATCCACGCCATGACCTGGCCGTCGGTGCCCATGTCGGGTGCGGGCACGTCGCGGTCGGGGCCGAGGATGTCCATGATGCCGGCGACGTAGCGGCGCGTGACGCGTTCGAGCTCGCCTCGCGACATCTTGAACGGGTCGCAGACCACGCCGCCCTTGCCGCCGCCGAACGGGACGTTGACGACGGCGCACTTCCAGGTCATCCAGGCGGCCAGCGCGCGCACCTCGTCGCGGTTGACGTTGGGGGCGTAGCGGATGCCGCCCTTGGCGGGGCCTCGCGAGGTCGAGTGATGCACGCGGTAGCCCTCGAACACCTTCATCGAGCCGTCGTCCATCACGACGGGGATGCTGATCATGATCTCGCGCTCGCACGCGCGCAGGATGGCGATCACGTTGGGTTCGAGACCGAGGCGGGCCGCAGCCAGGTCGAGTCTGGCCTGCATTGCTTCGAAGGGGTTCTCTTCGCCGGTGACGGGTGGATTCATGCCGAAGACGCCGCTTGCAGCGCCAATGAAGGGCGGGGAACGTACCGCCCGCAATGGAAGCCAGCAACAAGCCATACGCCGCGACGCCGGAGACCTTTGCGTTGCTCGCTCCGCGGCACGCCGACGCCGTTGCCGCAATGTGGGCGGGTTCGCTGGGTCACACGGTTCGTTGTGTACCGACGCGGCGGACCGTCGCGGTGGCGGTCGCGGACGGTTGGTTGTTCGGCAAGTGGCGCCGCGGACACAAGCGCGATGCCGCTGCCGAGTGGCGGTGGTTGCACGTGTTGCCGATGATCGGCATCCAGACTGCGGCTCCCGTGGCATGGATCGGCGACCGCCGCCGCAGCCTGCTCGTGACCGTTGGATTGCGCGGTCGTTCCGTCGACGTCTGGGCGGTCGAAGCGGCGCGCCATGGCTGGCTGCCGCAGCTCGTCGCCTGGGCGTGTCGGGAGGTCGCGCCCGTCGTGCGCAGGCTGCACGATCAGGGTCTCGTCTACCGCGACCTCTACTGGAACCACATCATGGTCACTGACCCTCGCCTCGGCGGTGAGCCGCGGTTCCTCGACGTCGAGCGCGTCCTCGAGCCACGTTGGCTCTGGCGGCGTTGGGTCGTGAAGGACCTCGCGGGCTTGTGGGCGTCGGTGCCCACAGCGCTGTCGGATCGATGTGGCCTGCGCTTCTTGCGCAGCTACCTCGGCGTGCCGCTGCGCGGACACCGCAGGTCGATCCTGGCGATCGCCCGGAAGGCACGCCGCATCCGACGGCATGCGCCACGGTATGGCTGAACCCGGGCCAATCGCGACGACGCGGGGGGGCCTGCTGACGTCGGAGCATCAATGAGCCAAGCCGCCTCTCGGGCGGCTTTGGGGGGTTGGCTCTGCTGACGCCGCCGCGGGGCTGGCTGCGTGTTGCGCCGTTGTTGTTTCCCCGCGTTGCGGCGTCGGAGCATCAATGAGCCAAGCCGCCTCTCGGGCGGGTTGGCTCACCGCGAGCGGCGATGAGCGCGGCGCACCGTCAAGGCGAGACCGACGAGCGCAGTGCCGACCAGGAACAAGGCACTCGGCTCGGGCACGGGTCCCGCGGCCAGCGGTTCGCGTTCGGGGTCAGTGGCCTGCGCGCTCGCAACAGAACTCAGTGCGAGTGCCGCAGCGACAGTGGGCGCTGGCTGCAGCTGGGAGAGGCATGGACCGAGAAGGAAGCAAACAACGAGACAGTTGGCGACGAGGTGCACGGAACGGCCTCAGATGGTGCGGAGCGAGGGTGATGGCGGTTCGGAACCGCGGGCGCGACGACGAGTGACCCGCAGGTTACCGCTCTACGTTCGTTCGACAAGCGAACGGGCAGCATTTTTCTCGGTCAAGCGGGGAGCCGAATTCAGCAATGCGCAAGCAGTGCGATACCTGTGGAGCGTGTCGATGGGATACCTGGTCCGCAGCTTGCAGTGCGCGCGCCGCTCCCTACATTCCGGTCGTGCCTGGTCTCTGGACGACCGCCGGCGGCTTTGCCGCGGGAGGAAAGTCCGGGCTCCCAAGGGCAAGGTGGTGGGTAACGCCCACCGTCCG
>DASRJH010000068.1:0-19538 GCA_035649575.1 Planctomycetota bacterium | reverse complement strand
TGCACCAGCCGCCCACGGACCGCACGCACTACTGGGATGGCGAAAGCGGTGACTTCGACCACGACGGCATCGCGGACCTCGTCATGATCGACCGCCAGCTGCCTGGCGTGCAGGTGCTCGCCGGCACCCCCGACGGTCTCGCGCGGGCGCTGGCGATCCCGGTCTTCGAAGCCGGGCCAGGCGGTGACCCCGAGAACGAGCCGCGTGAGATCGCAACCGGCGACCTCGACGGCGATGGCCGATGCGATTTCGTGCTGCTCGCGCACGACCGGATCCTGATCTACTTGCAGGAGAAGTGAGGACACCCATGCGGCTCTTCTCGACGATTGTTCTGAGTGCTGTCCTGTGCGTCTCGCTCGCAGCCCAGGAGGCTGCGCCATCCCGCTTCGTTCCGGCCGATTCGTGCGTCGTCCTGCGCGCGGCAGCACCGGCGAAGTGGAAGCAACACTTCGCCAATACGGGCGTCGCAAAGCTGCTCGGCGCCGAGACGCTGGCGCCTTTGCTCGCGAAGGCGAATGCCGCGATCGACGCCGGCATCGAGGAGGCCCGCAGCAGCGGCAAGCTCGACGTGGATCTGCTGCAGCGTCTGCTGAAGGACTACACGGGCTACCTCGTGTTCTCGCTCCAGATCGATTTCGCCGACGTGGAGGCGGCGATCGCGGCCAATCGGCCGCCGGCCCTGAGCATGGTCTGCGCGCTGACTCCCGATGGCAGTTGCGACCTCGGTGCCTTGGCCACTGCGCTCCAGGCTTTCGCCGAGGCCGACACCGAGAGCCGACATCCGCTGAAGGACCTCGTGGTCGGCGACCAGCGTCTGCGCATCCTCTCCGACGAGAACCTGCAGGCTGCGATGCCATTCATGCACGATGGTCACCTGGTCATGTTGTTCGGCACCGACCTCGAGAAGCAGGCAGCGCGCTTGCTCGGCGCCGCGGATCGTTGGGAAGGGGAGATCGATGCGCGCCCGCTCTTCGCGTATGCGCAACTCGATCGACTGATGGAGGTGTTCATGAAGCGCGTGGCCATGGAGATGCAGCGGGAGGGCGCGCCATTCGACGTGACGCAGGTGTTGCAGGACCTGGGGTTCGGTTCGCTGAAGACCGCGAGCCTCGCGCTCGGCGCGGAGGACAAGCACGTCGTGAGCGAACTCCACGTCTCGGTCGGCGATGGCGAACGCGGGCTGTTCGGCGCGATGATGCTCGACCAGGCGCGGCCGAAGCTGCTGCGCTGGGTTCCCGCCAACTCCGAGTCGTTCTCGGTCGGGGCCTTCGACCCCGCGGCCGCCTTCCGCACCCTCCGTACCATCTGGGAGCACCTCGGTCCCACGGTGCCGCTCACGTTCGAGCACGCGATGGATGCCTTTGCGGAGGCCACCAAGGTGCGGTTGGAAGAGGAACTGCTCGCGCACCTCGGCACCGAGTTCATGGTGGTGCAGGACATGGAGGCCCAGCTCGACGTGGCAGCACTCGAAGAGATGGACGCCGGCGCAATGCTCGGCGGCTCGTGCTTCGGCATGGCGCTGCGCAACGGCAAGGTCTTCGGCGAGTCGCTCGAGAAGGTTCTGCGCTCGCGCGGCATGCACGCCGCGCGCAAGACCGAAGACTACGCGGATACGAGGGTCCATCGCCTGACGCTCGGCGCGGCGATCGAGCTCGAATACGTGGTCACGGACGACCTGCTGCTGTTCGCGGTGGGTAAAGACGAAGCCGCGCGTCGCAACCTGCGCGCCGTGCTCGATGCGCGCGCCAAGCCCGGCGAAGGTGGTGACGTCGCACCTGCGCTCGCGGCCCACATCGCCGCGGTGCCTGCCGGTTGGAGCGGGATATCGGTCACCCAGGTAGCAAGCGCCATGGAAGCCACGAGCAGCATGCTCGATGCCATGTCGGCGATGGGCGGCCCCGGCATGCATGAGCTCGAGATGGTCGCGCCGGTCATGAAGGGACTCGCCAGCGAGATGAAGCGGTTCGGCCTCCAACTGATGATCAGCACGAGCCACACTTCGGAGCGCTCCTACGTGGCCCGTATGCGCTGGTAGGCCCGGTCAGGGTTCGTGACGCGTCGTGGCTCGCGTAGCAGAGGGGTTTTCGCCGCGGCAGGTTTTCCCGTCGCGAGCCATTACAGAAACTGGAGCGCGGAAGTCTGCGAGACTACGGGCCCAGGCCTTCCAAGCGTTCGCGGGGCGCGGGATCATCGCGCCATGCGCCTCCATCTGTCCGTGGGTCTCGTGCTGTCGCTGACTGCGGCGGCGCAGGACCCGTCCCTGAATCCCGCGCTGCACATCGCATTCGTCGGTGACCTCCAGAGCGAACGCGGTGCGGACTTCGTGCAGTTCCTGCGCCAGCAGTTTGCGCGCGTCGATGGCGTGGAACGCAGCACCTGCACTCCCGACCAGCTGCGGACCGCGGACGTCGTCGTGCTCGACTGGCCGCAGAGCGAGGGCGTGATGGCCTGGATGGAGGACAAGAAGAAGGAGCGGCACAACCCGCTCGGCGACCTCGCGCGATGGGATCGACCGACCGTGCTGCTGGGCAGCGCCGGGCTCAACCTCGCAGCGGCGTGGAACCTGCCCGGCACCCAGGGTTGAACCTGTCTCGCTCCGCTCGCGTACGGGCTACGCGAGCACGTGTTGTTCGAGACGCCGCACGCGATCGACGTGCGTGCCACCGTCGAAGTCGCGACGCCTGCATCGTGGCGCGAAGCGCTGCAGGGCAAGGAGAACGTGGCCGTGCTGCGGTTGTGCGACGGCAAAGGGCCGAAGATGTCGGGCTGGTGCGTGACCGCGAGCCAGATGCAAGGCGCCGAGATCGAGTGTATGTGCGGCGGCATCAACAGCAAGCAGCCGACCCACGGCGGCATCTGGCGCCAGGGCAACCTGCTGCACTTCGGCTTCGAGCCGTCGCCGAGCGAGTACAACGAAACGGGGCGCAAGCTGCTCGTGAACGGCATCGCGTACATCTCGCGCTTCACGACGGATCGGCCGATCGTGCGCAGCAAGAGCATCCTGGATCCGGGACCCGGTGCGTCGAAGCACTGGTTCGACTTCATGCTGACCTCGCCGAAGGCGAAGGTCGAAGACCTGGCCGCCTGGTTCTCAGCGCCGTGGGGCGAGCAGATCGGCAAGCTCGAGATGGCCGAAGCGCGCGCGTTCGTGAACGAGCGGATGCCGGCGTTGTGGGTCGAGGGCACCAAGTTCACGTTCGACGCGGACGCGCTGCAACTCGGCGTCGATCTGCAGAAGCCCGGCGTCGTGCGCCAGCTCGTCGACATGCTGCGTCTCGTCGGTATGGGTACCTCGGGCGACGAACAGGCGGCTCGCGCGAGGCGATTGCTCGCGAAGTTGCTGGCCGACGGCCCGGGCGCCGACACGACGGCGAACAATTGGGACTACTGGTTGAAGGCGCGTGAGGGTGCGCTCTGCTTCGACTGGCACACGCACGTCTGGCGGGTCGATCCCCTGGCCTTCCGGCGCGGCGCGAAGAGTGCCGACCTGCGCGGTCCGGCGCGCGCCGACGGCGATGCGGGCCGCGATCGCGCGGCGGCCGAGCTCGCCGCCAAGGTCGTGGCGCATCACGGCGGCGCGCGCGCGTTCGACGACCTCGCGACGTTCGCGTGTCGGTTCGGCGAGATCCGCTGCTGCTGGGACAAGCAGCACGGCCTGTTCCGGCTCGAGAACACGGGCACGATTCCGGAGGACAACCGCGCCACGCCGTGGAAGGTCGTGATCTTCGATACTCTCGCCGACGTCGATCTCGTGCGCGGCGGCGGCCCCGAGCCGCGGCCGTTCGTGTCGGGGCGCGGCTATTACTGGGAGCTGCAGGATCGGCTCTTCCTCCCGCTGCACTTGCTCGAGCCGGGCACGTCGCTGCGCCTGTTGCCCGACGCCGACGGGTGCCGCTGCCTCGAAGTGCGCCTCGCGGGCCGCGATCCGCGCTACGTCTACGTGCTGCGCGTCGACCCGCAGACCGGCGCGTTGCGCGCGATCGACTGGCCGAATACTAGCTCGGGCGGCGGCGCGACGAGGTTCACGGTCGAGGGCCTGATCGAGGTCGGACCGCTGCGCTTGCCTCGCAAGTTCACGCAGAAGGGTCGCAACGGAGCGCCGCTCGTCCTCGAGTATGTCGATGCGGCGTGGAACCCGAAGCTGCCCGACGGAGTCCACTCGTCGAAGGAGATGCTGCTCGGCAGCAAGTGAGCGGACGCCGCGCGGCGCAGGCTGCGCGGGCCCGCGCCTACTTGCCGTGCAGCAGCAAGCGCACGCTCGGCTCGCTCCATTGCGCACCAGGCTCCCGGACCTGGGCCGGGACCGTGACGTCCGCGCTGGCGATCACGGTCTGCGTGCGGGTGGTCGGGTCGCACTGTTCCTCGTCGAGCGCGACGAAACGCAGCGTCCACTCGCCGGGCAGCAGCCGCAGGAACGCGATGCCGCGGTCGTCGAGGTGGCCCGTGACGAATCGCGTCGTGTCTGGCCAGCAACGCTGCTCGCGCAGGTTGCCGCGCGGCTCTGCTTCGACCCAGGCCGAGCGCGACGCGCTGCGGCCCGTGTCGACGAGGACTCCGCGTGTCGCGGCCATCTGGATCACGACGTCGCCGCCCTGTTGCGCTGCGTCGAGCCGCAGCATGCCCGCTGCGTGTCGCGCGGACGTCTGCTCGGTCGACGCGTAGATCACGGCGGCCGGCGCGATCGAGAAGCGGCCCTCCGCGTCGCAACACTCGCGCGCCGTCTCCGTGTAGACCGCGGCGAACGGAGAGGGCTGACCGTCGGGACCGAGCACGACGCCGGCGACGCCAGCGCCGGCCGATCCGCCGGGGACCGGGTACCGGCTGCCGCGAGACGGACTGCGTGGACTCTGGGGCGGCGCGGGCCCGAGCGGGAGCGACACCCCGCGTGCCGGCGCATCGACGTAGACGATGCGTTTGGCGGCGAACCCGTTCTTCGCCGCGAGCAGCACGTGGCGCCCGCGCGGCAGGTCCTCGATCCTGAACTCGCCCTGGGCACTGGCATGCACTTCGCGGCTCCGCGACGAGTGCTCGCGCCGGCACCGCACGGTTGCGCCGGCGATCGGCTCGCCGGTCTCGTCGACGACGCGGCCCTCGAGGGTCTCGGTCCCTCCGAGCACGACCTCGACGCGTGTCGGCCCGTTCCGCGGAACGACCTGCACGTCGACGACTTCCTCGGGCAGGTCCTTCGTGGTGACGTGCAACCGCAGCATTCCCTCGGGCACGCGCGCGAACGTTAGTGGACCGGTCTCGCTCTGCGCCGACGAGTTCCACGTCCACGGCCAGTCGCTGCCGAGCCGGCACAGCTGGCCGGCGATCGTGCGCGCGGTGACGTCCGTGCGTCCCGAGGTCACCTCGACGACGAGGTCCGCGGGGTGGGTCGCGTCCTTGCCGCGCTCGCGCAGCACGACCTCGGCCACAGGCTTCTCTCGCGTGAGGACGAGCCCCGAGACGCAGTCGAGCAGGCTGTGGTCCTCGTCCCGCCGCAGGAGTCCGGGCGTCTTCACCCACCGTCCGTAGGCGGAGGCGCCAACTGTCAGCGGCAGATCGAACGGTGCGTGCGGGAATGTGAACGTGCCATCGGCCGCGCTGCGGGTCTCGAGCTCGGCGAATCCGGGCATCTCGTGCCAGAGGTCGCCGTCGGGCGAGCGGACCGCGCGTCCGAGCACGTCGATCCTCGCGTCGGCGAACGGACTGCCGTCGGCGTGCAGCACGCGGCCGCGGATCGTTCCGGCCGGCTCGAGGTGGAACGCGCCGGCCTCGCAGCCGCGACCCGCCGTCACCTGCAGGACACGCGAGACGAGCACGTAGCCGGGAGCGACGACCGCGAGCTCCACGAGTCCGCGGTCGCGCGATCGCCCGCTCGTCGTGATGCCGTCGTAGACGAACGCCCCATTGGGCGACCGGGCCGCGAAGACGAACGCTCCTTTGGCCCCGGTGCTCGTCTGAGCCAATGGCCGGCCGCGGCTCTTGTTGACGTCGTCCTGGAACACGCGCGCCCCGGCGATCGGCCGCCCGGTCGCGGCGTCGAGCACGCTGCCTGCGAGTCCGAGAGCGGCGGCAGGATCGATCGTGATCTCGGCAGGGTAGTCGTGCGTGTCGGGCCACTCGGCGTCGAGCTCGCGGCACTGCATGTCGAAGCCCGCGCACGTGGCCTGCAGGCTGTATCCGCGCTGCTGCCGAGGGACTGCGAGCAGCACGATGCCGTCGGCCCCCGTCTGCCCGGCGGCAAGGTCGACGACGCCGTCGCGCGGGCGCACGACGACGGTCGCACCGGCGACCGGGATCTTGTCCTGCTTCCCGTCCGTCGTCGTCCATGAGACGACGCGGATCCGCAGCGTCCGGTTCGCCGCCGCCTTCGGCTCCTGCGCAGCGACGGGGCCGCAGGACGCCGCCACGACGAGCGCGAGCGCCACGAGGGAGGTGAACCACATGCGCATGGAGCGCGGACGCGTATTCGTGCCCAGGTCAGTCCCTCGCAGGTCAGCGTGCGCGCAGCACGACGCGCTTGTGCACCAACCACACAATGACGACGCAGCCCAGTGCGATGGCGGCGACGAGGGGGTTGTTCGCATGAGGTTGATCCGTCCACCCCACCAGGCTCGCGAGCAGGAAGATGTCCTGGTTGAGGTAGTAGACGTCGATGACACCGAGCGCTCCGACCAACAGCGAGTTCACAGCTAGTTCCTCCTGGTCCCTGATCGACGCAAGCGCACCCGGATCTGAAAGCCACGAGTGGCGTGCGCACTCGTGCTGCGCGCCGCCGCGACTCCTCGATGCGACCGTTCACTGCCACTTCATGCCGTCGATGAAGTCGAGCGGCCCGCCCCACGACGTGGAGTGGCACGCGATGCTGCCCTGGAACGCGACGTCGGCGTTTGGAGCTTTGCTCTGTGTGCAGGCCGCGCCCGCCCTAGCCGAACGGCACGTCGGCCTGCGTGACGAAGTACGAACGGCCGGTCGCAGTGGATTGCCGCAGAGCTTCCGCGCGGGCTTCCTGCTCCTGCGCGTAGGGGAATTGCTTCCATTCCTTGCCGCTTGGATCGCAGACCAGCCAAACGATCCGCACGCGCGGCTTTTCCGCCGCAGCCTTGCTCGACGACTTGCGCGGCGTCGGGGACCGGGCAGCCTTCTCGGCCTTCGCAGCGGCCTTCTCCTTGGCCGCTGCCTCCGCTTCGGCGCGAAGGTGTTCGATCCGATCCCGATTGGACATCCTGCCTCGCATGCGCCGCACTCTACAGGGCAAGGAGCGTTGCCGTGCCTGCATCTCGCGGGTGCCGGTCCCCGCTCGCGGTTGCCCCGGCGGACCAAGGTCGAGATCACACTGCGGCAAGCCGTAACCCCCGCTATCCTGCTCGCCCTACTCCGGACCCAGCATGCGCGACAAGGTTTTCATCGGTTACGGCCAGGGCTTCTGGGGCGACTCGATCCTCGGCCCCGTGCGGCTCGTGCGCGAAGGCCCGCTCGACTACCTCGCCCTCGACTACCTCGCGGAGGTCACGATGAGCATCATGCAGAAGCTCAAGGGGCGGAATCCGCAAGCCGGCTACGCGACGGACTTCGTCGCGATGCTGCAGCGCACGCTGCACGACATCACCAAGAAGGGAATCAAGGTGATCGCGAACGCGGGCGGCGTGAACCCGCAGGCGTGCCTCGAGGCCGTGCTCGGCCTCGCGCGCAAACAGGGAGTGAAGGGCCTCAAGGTCGGCATCATCGAGGGCGACGACATCCTCGCGCGCATCCCCGAGCTGCTGAAGACCGGCCACGACCTGAAGAACATGGACGACGGCCGCCCGCTGTCGGCGGTGCAGTCCAAGCTGCTGTCCGCGAACGTCTACGTCGGCGCGTTCGCGGTCGCCGAGTGCTTGCGGAAGGGTGCGCAGATCGTGATCGGCGGCCGCCTGACCGATCCAGCGCTGGTCGCCGGCCCGATGATCCACGAGTTCGGCTGGCAGCCGACCGACTGGGACAAGCTCGCCGCGGGCACGATGGCCGGCCACATCGCCGAGTGTGGCGCGCAGTGCACGGGCGGCAACTACACGGGCTGGCGCGAGGTGAAGGACTTCGTGCGCATCGGCTACCCGATCATCGAAGCGAGCCCCGACGGCACGTTCGTCGTGACCAAACACGAGGGCACGGGCGGCCTCGTGAACCGCAACACGGTGATCTCGCAGCTGCTCTACGAGATGGGCGATCCGAAGCGCTACCTCGGCCCCGACTGCACGGCCGACTTCACGTCGGCGAAGATCGACGAGGTCGGCAGAGACCGCGTGCGGTTGTCGGGCATCAAGGGCGGCCCGGCGACACCGACCTACAAGGTCTCGCTGAGCTACCAGAACGGCTTCAAGACGACCGGCCAGCTCACGATCAGCGGCCCCGACGCGGTCGCGAAAGCGAGGCTCTGTGCCGACATCGTGTTCGGCCGGCTCGCGCTCGACGGCTGCACGTTCGCCGAGCACGAGAAGCTCGTCGAGTTCGTCGGCGCCGGCGTCTGCCACGCCGGGATCACCGAGTCCGCGAACCCGCCCGAGGTCGTGCTGCGCCTGGGCGTCAAGTGCGACGACGAGGACAAGGTCGATCGTTTCGGCATGGAGATCGTACCGCTCGTGACGAGCGGCCCACCCGGCGTCACGGGTTTCGCGGGTGGCAGGCCGAAGGCAACCGACATCGTCGGCTACTGGCCGGCGTTGCTCGACAAGACGCAGGTGAAGACGACGGTCCGCGTGGAGGTGTCGTGATGGCGAAGGTGAAGCTCGGCTCGTTCGCGTTCGCGCGCAGCGGCGACAAGGGCGACGGCAGCAACGTCGGCGTCTTCGTCAGCAACGCGAAGGACTACGAAGTGATCAAGGCGCAGCTGACCGTCGAACGCGTGAAACGCCACTTCCACGCGATCTGCAAGGGTGAGGTCACGAGGTTCGAGGCGCCGAACATGTTCGCGCTGAACTTCCTGCTGCGCGACAGCCTCGGCGGCGGCGGCAGCGAGAGTCTCAAGACCGATGCGCAGGGCAAGACGCACGGGCTCGCGTTGCTCGAGATCGAGGTCGAGCGGTAGGGGCGCATGACCGACGTACTCCACGCGCTGCGCGAACGCGCCAGGAAGCGCCGCGCGCGCATCGTATTGCCAGAGACGCGGGACCCGCGCACCGCCGAAGCGCGCACCCTCCTCGAACGCGACCGGCTCTGCGAGGTCGTCTGGGTCGAGGATCCGCGCACCGATCCGCGCCTGCCCGACGTCGCTGCGCTGCTCTATCGCCGGCGCAAGCACAAGGGCCTCGACGAAGTCGAAGCACTCAAGCTGGCCGTGGAACCCGTGATGTTCGGCGCGGGTCTCGTCGCGCTCGGCCACGCCGACGCGGGAGTCACCGGGGCCGCGCACGCGACCCCCGACGTGATTCGCGCCGGCCTCTACTGCCTTGGCACCGCGCCAGCGATGAAGCTCGTTTCGTCGATGTTCCTCATGGTGCGCGGCAGCGAAGCGCTCTCGTTCGCCGACTGCGGCGTCGTGCCGGACCCCGACCCCGACCAGCTCGTGCAGATCGCCTTCGCGACCGCGCAGAACCACCAGCGGTTCGCGGGCCAGTCACCGCGCGTGGCATTCTTGTCGTTCAGCACGCGTGGCAGCGCCGATCACGACATGGTAACGAAGATGCGGAGTGCGGCCGCGAAGTTCCGCGCCGTGCATCCTGCCATCGCGAGCGACGGGGAGCTGCAGTTCGACGCGGCCTACGTGCCGGCGGTCGCTGCGCGCAAGTGCAGCGACAGTCCGCTGCAGGGCCGCGCCAACGTCTTCGTCTTCCCCGACCTCGACGCCGGCAACATCGCCTACAAGATCACAGAGCGTCTCGGTGGCTTCCAGGCGTTCGGGCCGCTGCTGCAGGGACTCACCAAGCCGTGGCTCGACTTGTCGCGGGGCTGTTCAGCGCAGGACATCGCCGGCGTCGCGGTACTCGCGAGTGCGATGCTCGACTGATTGTCAGCGATGGCGGATGAGCACGCCATCGAGGCCCGGTCGCTGCAGCGGCTCGACCATGTAGTTGTGTTGCACGTGATCACGCCACAGGTTGCGCACGGTCTCGTCCGTGGAATCCTCGAAGCACTTCCTGGCCTCGGCGGTGACGAGCAGCGGGTCGCCTTTCTTCACGAGCCTGTCGATCCAGGCATCGAACCACTCCGTGAGGGGCACGGGCTGCGGGCTCGCGCGCGAGCGCCCGAAGAAGCCGGCCAGCGTGCGATTGACGTCGACGCAGATCAGACCCTCGTCGATGTGCGTGCGCACGCCCTCGATCTCGCGGGACCCCACCAACAACGAGAGACTGCGCTCGCGAGAAAGCTGCTCGACCGCCGCGACGAACTCGGGCTCGTAGACGCGCGGCCATCGCGGCACCACGAGCGCGGCCGTCAAGCCGGCGCTCAGCAGCGTGGCGAGCCAGAACACGGGCCGCGGCATCACGGCGATCGCCGCGAGAACCGCGGGCACTGCCATCGGCAGGAGGTAGCCGCCTTGCTCGTGAAACTGCGAGCCGGGGCGTGAGAGCAGCAGGATGACGATCGGCGCATGCAACGCCGCGCCGATCACGAATGCCGACGACCATGGCCGCGATCCTGCGCGCAGCATGCCGAGCAGCGCGATCAGCGACCACGGCAGGAACGGCACGATCGCCTCGCGCCACAACGTCGCAGGGGCGAGCCCGTACTCGGTCGTCTCGCGCCATGTGGTCGCGAATTGCTGCGCGGCGTTCGTCTGGCCCGAGGCTCCCGCACCGAGTGCGAAGGCCATGGCCAGAGCTACCACGAGGTGCGCGATCGCCAGCGCCGAGAAATGCGCGACACGATGGGACCGCGGGAGCCAGTCCTGCGTGAGCGCGATGGCGGCGAACATCGGCATCAGCAAGTGGCCGAAGCTGTGGATCGAACCTGCCAGGCCGCAGCAAACGCCGAGCACTGCGGTTCGCGCCAGTTGCTCCGGCGCGTTCCTCCAGCGCGCGAACGCCCACCACGCGGCCCCACTGCCCGCCGCGAAGACGCCGTGGATCTCGGCTGCGGTCGCGAAGTAGAAGCACGCTGGCGTGAGTGCCACACCAGTGGCCAGGGCCGTCGCCGCCGGTCCCGAACCGAGCAGCAGCCTGCCGGCGCGGTGCAAGCAGAACAGGCCGACGGCCGAACCGAGCGCCGCGGTGACCAACAACGCGTCGAACGCACCGAAGCCGAGCGGATGGATGGCTTGGAAGACGAGCCCGACGAGCGGAAGGAAGGCCACGTGCTGGCGCAGACCGCCGTAGTCGCCGCTCTGCACGAGCAGCGTGTAGTAGTCGCTGTCGAAGCCGTGGAACGCGCGCTGTCGCAACAGCAGGAACACGGCGAGGAAAGCAGTCGCTAGCCCGATCGAAGCGAGGAATCCCGAGGACGCGCGTGCGCCGCCGGTCGGGGTTGGGGACCTGGCCTCGGGGCGGGGTGCACTCTTCTGCGGCGGTTGCTGCGGCGGCTTCTGCGCGGGTCCGGCGGCTTTGCGACCGGACGACGGACCACTAGGGCGTCGAGGCATTCGCGGATTCTCCGGCGGGGGCGCTCAGTTCGCGATCAGGAAATGACAGACGTCGCCGTCGCGCAACACGTAATCCTTGCCCTCGAGCCGCAGCTTGCCGGCGTCGCGGATCGCCTTCTCGCTCTTGTGCGTCATGAGATCCTCGAACTGGTAGGCCTCGGCGCGCACGAACTTCTTCACGAAGTCCGTGTGGATGACGCCGGCGCCGACCGGCGCGGTATCACCTCGGTGGATCACCCAGGCGCGGACCTCGATCTCACCGGCCGTGAAATACGTTTGCAGGCCGAGCAGCTCGAACGTGCGCGTGATGATGCGCGACAGCGCTGACTCGGTGAAGCCGAAGTCCTTCATGAACTGCTCGCGATCGGCCGGCGGCATCACCGCGAACTCGGCCTCGAGGTCGCCACACAGGTGCGCGACAAAAGCGCCGGTGCGCTGCGCGTAGGCGCGAAGTGCCGCGACGTGCTTGCTCTGGCCCGCGAGGTCGTCGTCGCCGACGTTCGCGAGGAACAGCACGGGCTTGCTCGTCATCAGGAACAACGGCTGCAGCAGCTTCTTCTCGGCGGCCGTGAACTCGACCTGCCGCAGCAACTGGCCGGCGTCGATGGCGGCCATCGCCTTCTCGAAGGCGGCGACCTGCAGCTTGGCTTCGGCGTCGGCGCCCCTGGCCTTCTTGCCCGCGCGTTCGATGTTGCGCTTCAGCGTCGCGCGATCGGTGTGAGCCAGCTCGAGCTCGACGATCTCGGCGTCGCCGGCGGGATCGATGCCACCGCTCGAGTTCTGCACGCCCTCGTTCGCAAAACAGCGCACGACATGCAGCAGCGCGTCGCTCTCCTTGATCGCGCCGAGGAACCCGACACCCATGCCGGCGCCCTCGCTCGAACCCGATACGAGTGCGGGGATGTCGGTCACGTGCATCTGTGCCGGCACGACCTTCTTGGTGGTGATGTAGCGCGCGATCTGTTCGAGCCGCGGGTCGGGAACGTGCACGATCCCGGGCACCGGCGCGGTCGTCGAGAACATGTTGGCGCTGCGCGTCGCGGCAGGGGCGCCCGTGATGGCCTGGAAGACCGTGGTCTTGCCGACGTTGGGGAGGCCGACGATTCCGGCGGAGAGAGTCATTGACGCGGGGAGGAACGCAACAGAGGGCGAACGGTCATACCCTGCCCACGGGGACGGTGCCACGACCGGGAGGGTCCGCTCGACGCCCGCTCCCGCCGTCGGCACCGGCGTGTCCATCGCCCCTGGCCCGGCGCCGCTCGACGCTGCGAATACATGTGTTGCAGTCGTGGGACAGCGCATCGAGCTACGCGTTGCCGTAGACTCCGGCGCCCTGTGACAACTGGAGTTTGCCCATGAATCGTCTGTTCGTGTCTTCCCTGCTGCTCGCGCTGCCCATCGCCGCGCAGCAGCGAGCCGCTGTCGGCGAGAAGGTCCCCGAAGTGACCTTTCCGCAGTTCTTGAATGGAGACGGACGGCAGACCCTGTCGGAGTTCCTCGGCCAGCCCGTGATGATCGACATGTGGGGCACACATTGAACCCCCTGCATTAGCAGCTCCGTGCCGAGCGCCATCAAGCACGATCACGAACTCTCGAGCAAAGGTCTCGTGTCCATCCTCGTCGAGGCACAAGGAGCCGACGACGCGACGCTCGAGTCCTTCCTCTGGAGCAAGTTCCCCGACAACAATTGCTTCTCCAGCGTCAGTGTGTTCGTTCCGATCCCGGAGTCGAAGGGCATTCCGCATGGCGCGCTGATCGGCGTCGACGGCACCCTGCTGTGGTCCGGACACCCGGTCGGCGATGCGAAGAAGATCGAGGAACTGGTCACGGCCGAGTTGGCCAAGGTCAAGAAGGGCTGGGGTGACACCGCGGAGGCCCGCAAGCTCCGCGCGGCCCTCTATGGCAAGGGCGACCTTGCCGGCGCCGCCGCGATCGTCGCGGCGATGCCCGAGGGCAACGAACGCACGCAGCTGCAGGGTGAAGTCGATCGGCGCTACGCTTCGGCCAAGAAGGCGGTCGCGACGCTGCAGGCGCAGGGACGCTGGCTCGACGCGCAGGCGGCCGCGAAGAACCTGCTGAAGAGCGTTGGTACCAAGGCCGAGTGGGTCGCGGAAGTGACTCCGCTCGTCGCCGAGTTCGACACCGAAACCGGCAAGGCCGAACTGGCCCAAGATCGCAAGCTCGACAAGATCGTCAAGCAATTGCGCGAGAAGAAGGGCGAAGGCGCGCCGAAGGCGCTGCAGGCGATGATCAAGTCCGCTGGCACCACGAAGGTCGGCGAACGGGCCGCGCGCATCCTGAAGGCGCTCGAATCGCCCCCGCCCGAGAAGTAGGAACCGCAAGGGGTGCCACGAAACGCCGACGGGGCATGCAGGCCAGTGCCTGCATGCCCCGTTTCGCCACGAAGGCCTAGTGCGCGGCCGGCTTCGGCGGCAGGTCTGCGTTGGTCTGCACGCCATTGACCGGTTGGTCGCCATTGGCCTGCCCGATCACCAGAGGCACGATGCCGCTTGCCCAGATGCCCTGTTCGTCGAGGACGACTGCTTGCCCGTAGACTTGGATTGACTCCGCGGGCATCGTGAACAACGGCCACGACAGTTCGAGGTCCTGCGTCTTGGTGAAACCGTAGGCGACCACCACGGCATCGACGAGGAGCGGCGGCAGACCCGTGAACGAGTGGGCCAGATCCGGGGTCAGCGACAGACCCACCACACCCACGAAGCCCGGCTCGGCGCCGTGCACGAAGGCGTGCATCATCTTGTCGTGGGCCGACAGTTCCAGGTAGGCCGAACCCGCGAACGGCAGGGGCTCGGGCTTTGCAGCGGCCGCGGCGGCGTCGGCGTTGACCGTGCCGGTCGAGCCGTTCTCGGACGGCGCGTTGACCACACCGTTGCCATTGGCATCCTGCTTGGTGGGGTTCTTCTGTGCGAACGCGACGGAGCTGAGGGCGGCGGCGAGAAGGACGATGGGAGCGAGGCGGAACATGGTAGGTCTCCTGTTTTCGTTGAGTGTCGTTTGGGAACGACCCCTGAGGGGGAGCGCCTCGACCGGGCGCAGCAGGATTTCGGACGAAACTGAGTGCCCCCTCTGCCTGACGGTCCGGAGAGCTGGTCCAGCTCCCGCGTCGAGGCGCCTAAAAACGCGGACGGGGCATGCAGGCCAAAGCCGCATGCCCCGTTGTGGAGTGGGTGAAGGCTCAGTGGGCGGCTGGCATCGGCGCCACGTCGGCGGCCTTGGTCGAGTCACCGGCGTTCCCACCGATCACCAGAGGCACGATGCCGCTGGCCGAGAGGCCCTTCTCGTCGATGATCAGCGCCTGCGCGTAGAGGAACATCGCATCCGCGGGCATGTACTGGAACGGCGCCGTCAACTCGAGGTCCTGCGTCTTGGTGAATCCGTAGGCAACCACCACGGCGTCGGCGAGGAGCGGCGGCAGATCCGCGATCGGGTGGGTCAGATTCCAAGTGAGCGACAGACCGAGCACACCCACGAAACCAGCCTCGGGGCCGTGTATCGAGGCATGCAGTCCGGCATCGGAGACCGACAGCTGCAACTCGGCAACCGCGAACGGCAGCGGCTTGTCGACTGGCTTGGGCTCGGCATTGGCCGCAGCGGCGTCGGCGTTAACCGTCGCGGTTGCAATCGGCTCCGAGCCGTTCTCCGGGGCATTGCCCACGGAACCGTTTGCAGAGGGCTCCTGCTTGGTTGAGCTCTTCTGGACAGCCAGGTCCGCGGCCTGAGCCGTCGCGAGGGAGCAGAGGGAGGCGGCGAGAAGGACGGACAGTGCGATGCGGAACATGGTCAGGTCTCCTGTCGTGGGTAGGTTGCTCGGGAACGACCCCCCGAGGGGGAGACCCTGGACCCGGCGCAGCAGGATTCGGGCGATTCCTGGCTCGGTTCGCTTCGCGGAGCTGATGGCCAGGTTGGGCTCGCACAAGACTTGAGATCTCATCGAGTAAACGAGGCGAGGCATGCAGGCCCAAAAGGCCGCATGCCCCGCTGTGCTCGTTCGTGAGAGCCCCTAGTTGATGGCTGGCGCCGGCTTGTTGCCGTCTTGCTTCCCGCCGATGGTCAGGCCGACGACGTTGCTCGACCAGAGGCCCTTCTCGTCGATGACGAGAGCCTGCCCGAAGAGGTTGATCGACTCCGCGGGCAAGGTGGACAGCGCGGCCCGAAGGTCCAGATCCTCACCGTCGGTCGCGCCCCAGGCCATCACCACAGCGTCCGTGAGGAGCGGTGGCAGGCCGAACGAGTAGGTCAGGTTCTTGTTAAGCGACAGACCGACCACACCCACGAAGCCCGGCTCCGAGCTGTGAATGTACGCCTGTACGAACATGCCGTTGAACGACATCTTCAGGGAGGCGGTGCCGAGTGGCTCATCGCTCGGCGCCTTGACCACTGTGCCGTCCTCGAGCACTGTGCCAGCCGCAATCGGCTCCTCGATTGGCTCGGCCGGGGCCTGCTTGATGGGGTTCTTCTGTGCGAACGCGACGGAGCACAGGGAGGCGGTGAGCAGAACGACGTGTGCGATGCGGAACATGGTCAGATCTCCTGCTTTGTGTGGGTTGGTTGGAACGACAACCCGAGGGGGAGACCGTGGACCCGTCGCAGCAGGATTCTCGGGCGGATTTCTGAGGCGCGGTCCGGTTCAGCGGAACTGATGACCTGTTCGGTCCACGCATACCGGCCCTCTCACTCATATGAGTTGGAGCCACGGGCCCTGATGGAGGTCTGCGGCTTTCTCGACAAACGCAACCTGGTCGCCAGGCGCATATCCACGACGTGCTGCAGGCACTCAGCGTCGCTCGCCGAAAGTCCGCCGTGCGTCGCCACTTCAGTCGAGTCACCTCCACCCGGACACTCATTGCCTGGCACAAACGCAGGCGGGGCACGGGCCCCAAAAGGCCGCATGCCCCGCTGTGCTCGTTCGTTAGTCAGACCTCAGTGGGCGGCTGGTATTGCGGCCTGGCCGGCGTTGATCGGCGAGCCATTGGCCGGCGCCGGCTCGGTGCCGTCGTTCTTCCCGCCGATGGTTAGGCCGACGACGTTGCTCGACCAGAAGCCCTTCTCGTCGATGACGAGAGCCTGCCCGAAGAGGGTGATCGACTCCGAGGGCAGGGAGGAGAGCGGCGCCCGGAGGCCCAGATACTGGGTATCAGTGGCTCCGAAAGCCATCACCACGGCGTCGGCGAGGAGCGGCATCATACCGAACGGGTAGATCAGGTCGGGGGTGAGCGAGAGACCGACGACACCCACGAAGCCCGGCTCTGAGCTGTGAACGTTCGCCTCGACCATGATGCCGTGGAACGACATCTTCAGGGAAGCAGTGCCCTTTGGCTCGGGCCCGTAATCGCTCGGCGCGAGTAGCACGGTGCCGTCTGCGGTCGCTTGATCGCCCTTGGCAGGTTGCGGGTCGTTCACGGTGCCGTCGGTCGGGGCCAGCTTGATGGGGTTCTTCTGCACAGCCTGGTCGGCGGCCTGGGCGGTCGCGACGGAGCCCAGGGAGGCGGCGAGCAGAACGACGGGTGCGAGGCGGAACATGGTCAGGTCTCCTCTCTTGTGTGGGTTGTTCGGGAGGACCTCCGAGGGGGAGACTGTTGGCGTGGCGCAGCAGGATTCGACGTTTCTTCCTCTGTCGAGCGTGACCCGACACGAGGATCAGCCGTTTGAAGACACGAGCCGTATAATGCGCGCTCACACCGGGCCGGCAGGAGCCGGAGCCTGTTGGCTACTGGGCCACACAAGAGGAAGACGTGGAGACTGGACCGCTGGCGCTACCTGACCGCTTCGAGATGGCTGAGGAGCTACCCCCGACGCCATTCGAGCGCACACTGCGCGCCTATGATCGTGTGCTGCAGCGTCAGGTCCTGCTCAAGCTGCCCGGAGCTGGGGCCTGGGATGGGTGGTCCGCGCCGGTGCGAGAACGGATGCTGCGCGAGGCCAGGGCTCTTGCCAAGGCGCGGCACGAAGGCATCGAGCCGATCCACTGGGTCGATGTGACGCCCGAGGGTCCCCTTCTCGTGTTGGATCTACCGGAAGGGGAACTGCTCGAGAGCCGTCTTGCCGCAGGGTCGCTCAGCATCGACCAGGTGCGTGAGCTCGGCATCCAACTCGCCGAGGCACTGAGCGCAGTGCACTTCCACGGCATCGTGCACCGGGCGATCTCGGTGGCGAGCGTGCGTCTGCTCGCGGACGACAAGGTTCGGCTTGGCACCTTCACGTTCGCCAAGGGCTTCGAAGCGAGGCCGATGCAGTCGTCGATCGACCACAAGCGGCGCACGGAACCGGCGATCGCCCCATACCTGCCGCCGTATGTCGCGCCCGAGCAGTTGGCCGGCCAAGGGGCCAACCCGCGTACCGACGTCTTCGCGCTCGGCTGTCTGCTCTACCGCTGTCTCACCGGCAGCGATCCGTCCCCGGCTGTCGGCGAGGCGAGCCCCTTGGCCGACCTGCGCACGAAGCGGCCCGACGTGCCGAAGGCGCTCTGCGAAGTACTGCGTCGCTGCACGCACCTGGCCGCTACGGCGCGCTATCCCTCGGCACAGGCCGCCGCGGAGGCATTGCGGGCGACGCGGCCTGCCGCCGGAACAGGCGCTTCTTGGATGAGCCGGCGAGACCTGCTGCTCACCTCTGTCGGGTCAGCCGCGCTGATTCTCGGAGGTCTCGGGTACTGGCTCGGTGGTCGCGATCCAAGTGATCCCGAGCAGGAGCAACGGGTTGGCATCAACCCGTCGTCTCCTCCAGAGAAGTTCGAAGCCCGCTACGACAAGTGCCACGCGTTGCTGATCGGCATTGCAAAGGAGTATCAGGGTTCGGGACACGCGGTGCTGGCGAAACCGGTTGAGGAAGTGGTGGCCATCCAGCAAAGGCTACTCGCGAACGACCCCGCGCATTGGAAGGGCTCGATCAAGGTGCTGATTGAAAAGCGAGCGAACAAGCAGGCAATCGAGGATGAGTTGAGCCGCCTCGAAAGCGAGCCGGGCCGGGAGGATGGAGTGTTGCTTTACTTCTCGGGCCACGGCATTGGGGACAACCACCAGTGGTTCCTGGTACCGGCGGGCACGACGGGTCCCGACCCCAACCGCCATGATGGCTACGTGGACCAGGATCGCATCAGCAACTTCCTCGACAAGTGCCCAGCCAAACACGTCCTCGTCGTGCTCGACTGCTGCTACGCTGGCACGATGTTCTCGCAATCCAAGGGGTCCGGGCGTCCCAGCAAGGCGAGCCAGGGCGATGGTACCCGGTTGGCGGGTGACTTCCTCCGCGAACGGGCCAGGCAGATTCTCGGTGCGTCCAACAAGGAGGCTGCCGATGGTCCGTTCTGCAAGGCGTTCCTGACCGCCCTGACGCCGAAGCCAGCGGAACCTCGTGGCGACTTCGTGATCGCGGATCAGCTGTACGCCCAGATCATGACGCTGATGCCGCTCGCGAGAGCAGGGTCGTCCATGCAGATTCCGCAGCTCATTCGGCGGCCTCCCGGGCAGGGCAGTTTCGTCTTCTTCCTGCCGTAGTAGTCGCAGCGCCCTGCGGGAATTGTCGGCCTTTGCCCAAGGTCGGGTCAGTTCAGTTCCCTGATTGCGGTCCGTGGTTTGCTGAGGCCGGAGTACCAGGGCACTGAACCTTACGGGTGGCCCCCTCCCCCTTGGATTTCCAAGAAAACCGCGTGCGTCGTGACTTGGACTTCCCCTGAATTCCGTGATCTACCTGAGGAAGAACAGGGGAGTCGAGTTGCGCAGATGTATGCATGGAGCGGGTGGTGACGGCTGGTGTTGAAGGACGCCGGCCGTCACTTTTTCCCGTCCGCAGTGTCCGAAAGCCCGGTGAATGGCCGGGATCGAGCGCCTGGAAACTTTATGTCGAGCGCGGCTCAGCGGGACTGCAATTTCGGAGGTCTCAACTCGCTGAGCCAGACCATTTTGGGTGAGGTGCCCTTCGTGCGCCGACCGCCGCGGGCTCCAATCCGAGAGGTTCAAAGGCGGGCGCGACTCCTCGAGTC
>DASRJH010000067.1:0-12672 GCA_035649575.1 Planctomycetota bacterium | reverse complement strand
GCCGTTGGTGGATCTCGCAGATCAGGCGGTTCGAGAGCGGGAAGCCGCCACGCAGCCGCGAGAGGCCGTGCACCATCGCGCCGACGTAGTTGGAGACTTCGACGACGTCGTCGAGCGGGACGCCGGGTGTCTGTTCGATCTCGTAGAGCAGCAGGTCCGAGAGTGACGACTGCGTGCCTTCGATCTGGGACGAGAGCAGCGCTTCCTTGCGGATGTAGGTGTAGAGGAACAAGCCGGGGCCCGGCAGCAGAGTCGAGATGCTGTCGAGGCGTCCCAGGGCGAGTTGCGCGCGTTCGAGGCCTGCCTGGATGCCTCCCGCAAGATCGAGCGGAGGCTGAGGCGGGAGGTCGTGCGGGACGAACGCGCGGACGGACTCGTCGCCGTAGATGGTGGCCTGGAAAGTACCTGTGGTGCCTCGCCGCATCGGACTCGGTATTCAGAGATTCTGAACGAGCTGGACCGCTATTAAAGGAAGCGGCCAGAACTTTTACCAGCGAGGAGCTGCCGGCCACCTGGTCCAGGCTGTTCGCCCGACGACGGCTAGCGCTGCAACCGCCGCATGAACGGGTCGGCGAAGCGCGGGTCGCGCACCAGTTCCCAATCGGTGAGAGTCTTCAGGAAGGCGATCAGGTCGGCGCGGTCGCGGCCGGTCAGCGGCACACCGAGCCGCGCCAGTGGCGCTGCGAGCGCCACGTCCACTGGCGGCGGCGCGCCGGCGGGTTGACCCCAACCAGGCTTGCTCGCGTCGGGGCGCAGCACCTCGTCGAGGTTGGGGTGCGGCCGCACACGGTCCGAATAGAACTGCATCACCTGCTCGAGCGTCGCGAAGCGACCGTCGTGCATGTACGGCGCCGTCAGTTCGACGTTGCGCAGCGATGGCGCGCGGTACTTGCCGCGGTCCCCGGCCTTGCCGGTTGCTCAAGCAAGCGGCAGCCCGCTGCGGGCGCGGCACAGTTCGTCGTGCATGCGCTGCACTGCGGCACAGCGCGGGTGCACGCGACCGGCGCCGATCTCTTCGACGAACCGGCACGCGGCATGACGCTGCGCGACCTCCTCGTAGCGGCCGATCCACGCATCGCGGTCGGGGCGCATCTCCGCCGCGACTGGCCAGACGCTGCGCGTGACGATGTTCTCGACACCGATGCGCCACGGTTTCGCGCTGACGCGCGCGCGAAAGCACGACTGCAGCTCGCACATCTGCGCATACGCGCGGTCGGTGCCGAGCGCCGTGAACAGCTCGCGTGCCGCTGCGCCCGCCGGTTCGTAGGTCGCATGCAGTGCGAGCACACGCAGGCCGGCCGGCGTCGAGTAGATCGCGAACCGCGTGTCGGCGTGCCGCTGCACGAAGGCGTGCACTGCGGCGAGCTGGCGGTCGCGGCTCGCTTTGACGTTGGCCGGCCGGTGGCGCCGCCGCACGCGCTCGATGAAGAGCAGGGCCGGGACGAAGATCGACGCCACGAGGCCAGCGCAGCCGAGACCCTTGCGCGCGCTCCAGAACATCAGCAGTGCCGTGGCGAACGCCGCGATGCCCAGCGCCCACGCGAGCACCGTGAACGCGCGCTCGAGTGCGGGCCGCAGGCGCGGCACGAAATCGACGTCGGCGAACAACACGTCCGGCACGTTGAGGCAACGCGCGCCATACGAGTTGCGCGTGATCACGTCGGTGCCGTTGCGCGCCACGACCTGTTCGCGGATCGGAAAGCCTGCGGCGCCATACGCGCGCTTCTTCTCGCGCGTCGGAACCTGCCGCCCCGCTTGCAGCTCGGCCATCGCCTCGGCCGCGCGCCGATCCGCTTGCTGCTGTGCTTCGCCGGCGCTGACGTCCGACCAACCCCAGCGGCGCACGACGCGGTCCTGGCCCTTCACCTTGCCGACCAGCCGCGCCTCCGCCCAGTGCTCGGGGATCTGCATCCGCATGCGATGGTAGCTTGACCCACGGGCGCGGCCCAGAACTCGAGCGGCGGCTCGGGCCATTGCTTGCGCGCGGCCATGCCGCGATCGACCATGTCGCGGCCCCGCTCGGCGGGGCGAAGGTGCGGGCACGAACCCGGGTCCGAGCACCCAGCCATGACGAGAGCCACGCCCGTACCCACCGAAGCCGCGCGATCGACGCCGTTCACGCCGGCGTTGCTGCTGCTGTTCGCGGGCAGCGGCTGCGCGGCGTTGCTCTACGAGGTCGTGTGGTTCCACCTGCTGCGCCTCGTCGTCGGCTGCTCGTCGGTGTCGATCGCGTTCCTGCTCGCGAGCTTCATGGGGGGAATGTGCCTCGGCACGCTGCTGCTGCCGCGTTGCATCGGCCAGCACCGGCATCCGCTGCGCGTCTACGCAGCGCTCGAGCTCGGCATCGGCGTGATCGGCCTCGTGTTGCCGGCGCTGCTGCCGTGGCTCGGCGATCTCTACCAGCAGCACGCCGGAAGCGGCATGACAGGCCTCGTGCTGCGCGGGCTCTTGTGCAGCGCCGTGCTGCTCGTGCCGACGATGCTCATGGGAGCGACGCTGCCCGCGATCGCGCGCTGGCTCGACACGAGCACCGCGGGCATGCAGAGGCTCGGCCACTTCTACGTCGCCAACCTGGTTGGCGCCGTGTGCGGCACCGTGCTCGCGGGGTTCTGGTTGATGCCTGTCTACGACCTCGTCGTCACGACGGGCGTCGCAGTCGCGATCAACGTGCTCGTGGCGCTCGTGGCCTTCGGGATCGCCGCGGTCGGTCGCGGACCTGCGAAAGCACCGGCGTCGCCGGCAGCGACGCCTCGATCGCCGATCGTGCGCCACACGGTCGTGCACGTCGCGATCGCTCTGTCGGGCGCCGCAGCACTCGGCGCCGAGGTCGTGTGGACGCGCCTGTTGTCGCTGCTGTTCGGCGCGACGGTCTACACGTTCTCGCTGATCCTCGCCGTGTTCCTGGTCGGCCTCGGCCTCGGGAGCTGGCTCGGCTCGCGCCGGCTCTCGCGGACCGAGCAGCCGCGCGCGTGGTTTGCACTCTGCCAGTTGCTGCTCGTGCCGGCGCTGTCGTGGAGCGCCTTCGTGATCACGACCGTGATCCCGTTCGGCGAGCCGACCCACGTGTTCTCACCAGCCGTCTACCAGAACATGCCGCTGCACTACGCCTGGGACGTGCTGCGCTGCGCGTTCGCGATCGGGCCGGCCACCGTGCTCTGGGGTGCTTCCTTCCCGCTCGCGCTGGCAGCCGCCGGCAGCGGCCAGCAGGACGCCGGGCGGCTCGTCGCGGGAATCTACGCGGCGAACACGCTCGGCGCGATCGCCGGCGCGCTCGGCGTCGGCCTGTTCGGCGTCGGCGGCCTCGGCAGCCGCGGAACGCAGCAGCTGCTCGTCGTCCTCGCGGGAACGTCGGCGTGCCTCTTGCTCTGGCGCGACACTGACTTGCCGGGACTGCTTCGCGGCGCAGCCAGGACCACGCGGCTGATCGGCTGTGCTTTGCCGATCGCGCTGTTCGCGCTGCTCGTGGCACCGGTGCCGAAGCCGTTGATCGCATTCGGCCGCCAGATCGTCGGCTGGCATTCCGACCACGAGTATCTGTACACGGCCGAAGGCGTGAACTCCTCGGTCGCGATCACCGAGCTCGCGGGCAACCGCTACTTCCACATCAACGGCCGCGTCGAAGCGTCGACGGAGCTGAACGACATGCGGCTGCAGCGCCTGCTCGGACACCTGCCGGCGCTGGTCCACAAAGCACCGCGCAGCGTGCTGATCGTCGGCTGCGGGGCCGGTGTCACGGCCGGCTGCTTCGTCGACCACCCGTCGATCGAACACATCGTGATCTGCGAGCTCGAGCCGCAGGTGCCGGCGGGCGTCCGCGTGCACCTCAGAAAGGCCAATCGGTCGGTGCTGGACGATCCGCGCACGCACCTCGCGATCGACGACGCGCGGCACTTCCTCGCCACGACGCGCGAGAAGTTCGACATCATCACGTCGGATCCCGTGCATCCGTGGGTGCGCGGCGCCGCGAGCCTCTACTCGGCCGAGTACTACCGGCTCGTGCAGGCCCACCTGAACGACGGCGGCGTCGTGACGCAGTGGGTACCGATGTACGAGACCGACATCCTGTCGGTGAAGAGCCAGATCGGCACGTTCGCGCAGGCCTTCCCCGAGACGACGCTGTGGAGCAGCGACGTCACCGGCAAGGGCTACGACCTCGTGATGATGGCGCGCATGCAACCGGCGCCGATCGACGTCGACGCGTTCGACGCGCGCATCCGGAAGTGCGCGCCGTTGGCCGAGCAGTGCGGCGGCGCGATCCTGCTGCTGCAGACCTACGCGGGCCGCGACAAGGACCTGCGGCCGTGGCTCGCCAATGCGCAACTGAACCTCGACTCCAACCTGCGGCTGCAGTACCTCGCCGGGCTGCGGCTCGACGTGCACGAGGGCCCTTTCATCTTCGCGGACATGAAGCTGTTCTGGCGTTACCCCGAGGATCTGTTCGCCGGCAGCGCCGCCACGCTGCAGGAACTGCGGCGCGTGCTCAAGTGAACCCTGTGGCGGCAGCGCTCCGAGGCTACTTCGCGCGCCGCGTCCACGTCACGTCGACGACGACCGGCGCGCTGCCGACGGCGATCGTGGCCGGCGTGATCTCGATCGCCGGGTCAACGGCTACCAAGCGGTATGTGCCCGGGTCCACGTGCTGGACTTCCTCGCCTTCGGCCCGCAGCCGGACCCAGTGCGCGACGCCATCGTACCCGAAGTAGTCCGACGCCCTGAAGTCGACGAGCCGGCCATCCACGAGCAGTACCTCCGACCGGGAGTCGGGCCCGGGCGCGCCCGCACGCAACCGCATGCGCACGCTCGTGCCACGCCCGAGCACGACGTCGACGGTCGCATGTGCGCCGACCTGCACGCTGCGCAGGGTCGACGCGTGGCCCGGTGCCGAGCACAGGAACAGCCGTTCGCCTTGCGCCACGTGCAGCTCGAAGAAACCGTCCGGATCGGGTGCGTGCACCCTGGTTCCGGTGCAACAGGAGGACCAGCGCTCTGGCAGCAGCCAGACTTGCTCGATCGAGCCAGAGGAGCCGTCCTCGCCGCGCACGCGATAGCGGACGATGCCCCATGGGGGCAGAACGATCTCGACGTCGCGGGCGCCCGGATGCACCGCGACGCGGGCGCGGTGGGCGACGCCGAGGGTGACCGCGCCGGCCGAGCGCAGCACGTCGACCTGGAAGCTGCCGTCAGGTGTCGTCATCACCGATTCCCAGCAGTCGGCGCCGACCACGTCGACCAACTGGCAGCCTGCCGGCGAGCCGTCGGCGTTGCGCACGCGACCCGTGATCGGAACGAGATCGAGCCGCAGGTCGACGTCGACGCGCAGTTCTTCGTTCGCGCGCAGCTCGAGCTTGCGACGCCACTCTGCCGCACTTCCGCCGATCAAGAGAGTGGAGCCCTCCTCGGCCTCGCGCTTGGCCGTCAGCTCGACCGCCCCTGCCGGAACGCCCTTGCACCGGAACGAACCGTCGGCTTTAGTCGCCACTTGGCCCGCCGCGCGGCCGACGCGCCAGTCGATCCGTCCGCGCACCGGCACCCCGTTGCAACGGAACGTTCCGACGATCGTGCCGGTCGGGATCGCAGCGATCGGCGTGAGCACGAGCACGATCGGATCAGTTCGGTCGCCAGCGCGAACGACGGGTTCCTGATCGGGTCGCGCCTTGAAGCCGCGTTCCTGGGCCTCGAGCTCGTACGCGCGGCCCGGCACCAGACCCGACACGACGAACGCGCCGTGCTCGTCCGCGAACGCGCGCGGGTAGTCCCGTTCCTCGTCCACGAGTTGGGCCATGTCAGCAGGCATCCGGGCGGCGCGATCGCGGGGTTGCGCCTTCACTCGGGCGAACGGGATCGGGTCCCCGGCGGCCGAGACCACGCGGCCCGAGAGCTCGCTCGCGCGCAGCAGAGCGAACTCGCGCGCGCCGGGCGACGGCGACAGCGGCACCTCGTATGTTGCCCGCGCGTAGCCCGGCGCGGCGAACGTGAGGCGCGCCTCCGCGATGGCGTGAGCAGGGACCACCAGCAGGCGGAACGCCCCGTCCGCATCGGTCGAGACTCGGCGATTCTGGCACTCGACCTCCGCCTCGGCGAGGCCCCGCCGCGACTCGACGTCGACGCAACGGCCAGCGATCACGGCGGCGCGCGTGATCGCGAACGTGTGCGCGACAGGCTCGCCGCGGCCCGGCAGGCGCAGCGGCACCTCCTGGCGCGGGTACTCGGGCGCTTCGAACTCGAACAGGCGTCCCTCGCCGCGCGCCACCGCCGGCAGCACGAACGCGCCGTTCGGGTCGGTCACGACGCCCTCGCCGACCACCTTGGCCCCCGCGATCGGCGCACCCGTGGCACGGTCGACGAGCCGGCCATGGAGCGGTCCGCACCACGGCAAGGTCACCCTCGCGAGATCTCCCTGACAAACCGCGTGGCGGTTGCCGGCTCGCACACTCACGGATGTGCGCCAGCCCGGCACCGCCGCGAAGCGAGCGATGCCGTCGCGATCCGTGCTGGCGATCTCCTCGCGGCGACCTTCGACACGGACCGTGGCGCCCTCGACCGGCACGCCGTCCGGATCGACGACGGTGACCGACCACGCGCTCGAACGCAGTGCGACAGGCGGAGCCGGCATCCGCTCCGGCTCCCTGCCCGGGACAGTTCGCTCGGCCTCGGTCGACAGCTCGAGGCTCGCGACCGTGTTCGTCTCCCTCGCCACATCGGCAACGACGACCGGCGCGTTCGCTGCGACGTCGGGCGAAGGAGTGGATGGCAACCCGCACCACGCGGCTACGGCGACGACGACGAAGGCGAGCGTGAGCAGGAACGTGCGCATCGGCGGAGGCGTGCGCGCCGATGCCAGCGAGAGGACGGCGAGCGCGTGCTGGCCGCGAGGATACCGTGGCTCAAAGGACCGTGCTGGCGGGTAGGATGCCGGGCAACCGGCTGGCCCCCGTTCCAATGAAACAATGCTGCTCGACCCCAGCGAGTTCGCATTCACGACAGCGCTCGAGCACGGCTTCCCGATCGTGCACGACGAATTCCGCCGTCTGCGCCGCGACGACTTCATGGTCTGGCCCGACCGCGCCGCCTATGGCGGTGATTGGCTCGTCGCACCGCTCTTCATGTCGAGCCACTATCCGGGCATCGAGTCGCACTTCGCGACCAACCAGGCGAAGTGCCCCCGCACGACACAACTGCTGCGCGAGATCCCCGGCGTCACTGCCGCCGTGCTGTCGTGGCTCGAACCCGGCTGCCACATCTACTCCCATTGCGACGTCAAGGCGATCCACGTGCTGCGCGCCCACCTCGCACTCGAAGTCGCGGACGGCGCGCTGATGCGCGTCGGCAACGAGATGCACACCTGGCACGAGGGCCACTGCCTGTTGTTCGACGGCTTCATCAACCACGAATCAGGCAACCGCGGCAGCATGCGTCGCGTGATCCTGATGGTCGACGCCGCTCTGTGCGGCGCAGAGTTCGAACGCCTGCAGGCGTGGCGCGACGACCACGGCCTCGTCGTCGATCCGAGGCTCGTGCTCGTGCATCCGCACACTCGCCGGACGATGGCGTGACGCGTGACCGCGGCCGAGCGCGCCGCCAACCGCCGCTTCGTCAGCTCCCGCCGGTCAGCTCGCGCACACGTTGGCCGAGCTCCTGGAACGCCCGCACGTCGGCGTCGAACTCCGTATCCTTGCGACGCGCGTCGTCGATGACTATCCGTCGCCTCGCGAATCCATCATCGGGATGCGGCCGCTTCCGCGGCGAGTGCGGGCCCATAGACCTGTTCGACCCATGCGGGGAACGCGAGCTTGCCGGCGAACGGTTCGTACTTGTCGAGCACTGCGTCCATCGCGCCGGTCGCCGTGAACGCGAGGTGGCCGTGCAGCATCGTCAACTCACCGCGTGCCCGGTCGAGATCACCCGTGTCGTGCAGCACGAAGATCGCGCTCGCGAGCCCGGTGCGATCGGCGCCGGCCATGCAATGAAGCAGCAGCGGCCGTTTCGCGGTCGCGGCGATCTGCCACAGCTCGAGCAGCGTCTCGGGCCGCGGCGCGCGCGTCGCCGACATGGGCACGCTGAGGAACGTCGCTCCGCTGTTCTCGGCCGCGCGTCGCGACCCCGCCGCCCCCTCGCCGTCGCCGCGCAGGCAGACGACCGTGCGCAGTTGCTGCTGCTCGATGAGACGAGCGAGCCGGTCCTCGCCGGGTTGCGGCGACCGCCACACCCCGGGCTCGAACTCGCGCAGGCCGGTGCACGCCGCAAGCAGCGTCAGCAACAGCAATGGAGCCCGGCGCGTCGTCATTGCGGCAAGGACGACATGCCGTCGGTGCGGCCGTCTTCGGCGTCGATCTCGCGCAGGCGGCGATGAAACTCCGCCTCCGAGCAGAGACCCTTTTCGACGCACAGGCGCTGCACGGTCTTCACCGCGAGCGCAAGCTGTCCGACCGCGCGCAGCATCGCATCGTCGTCGATGTCGCCGCGGCTGCCGCGCAGCGACGCGACCTCACGCCGCAGCTGCGCCGCCTCATTTTGCGCGTCGTTGATCTTGCTGTGCTGATAGAAATCGAAGATCCAGTTGATGAGACCCATGTGTGTTCATTGCGGGGCTGTGTGCAGGATATCCGGTCTTCCGCGACCGGCGGTCAAGGGGCATGTCGCCGGCGCGAGAACACCCGTCGCAACGGCTCCAGCAACCCACATGCGCCCATGGTCAACGCGGCGCCCCCGCAGTAGGCTGTGTGGCGTGCCAGTCGTACGCGAACGCCGCTTCCTGCGCGTGAAGATCGACATGGTGACGCGGTGCCAGCTCCGCTGCGTCATGTGTCACTTCGCGCACCCCGACTTCGTCGAAAACCCCGTGACGATGGGCGGCGAGCTGCTCGAGAAGGTCGCGGCCGAGCTGTTCCCGCGCGCGCACGACGTCGTGCTGTCGTCGAGCGCCGAACCGCTGCTCGCACCCGACCTGCCGCACGCGCTCGAGCTGTGCAAGAAGTACGGAGTCCCGAACTTCCACTTCAGCACGAACGCACTCGCGATGACCGACGCGATCATGGACAAGGTCATCGACTCGGGCATGCCGCTGATCACGGTCAGCAGCGACGGCATCACGAAAGAGACGTTCGAGAAGATCCGCAAGCCGGCCAAGTGGGAACCGTTCCTGCGCCGGTTCGAGGTCATCAACGAGTCGAAGAAGCGCCGCGGCTCCACGACGCCGGCGATCAGCGTCACGTGCGTGCTGATGCGCAGCAACATCCGCGAAGTGCCGCAGATGATCCGCTTCTGGCACGACCGCGGCGTCAAGTACATGAACTTCGTGCACATGGCCGTGATCGGCGGGCTCGGCATCGAGAGCGAGTCGCTGATGAACGACGCGAAGCTGTGCAACGACACGATGGCGGAGGCCAGGCGCGTCGCCGCGGAGGTCGGCATGGAGGTCATGATGCCGATCCCGATCGCGGAGACGTTCGCGAACGAGGGCCAGGTCGTCGATCAGAAGCGCAGCGACGAGGGCGGCGGTCTCGCGCTGATCGCCCCATCGGCGAACCTGCACGAGATCGCTGACAGCAAGGAGGTCGCCGACTACCTGAACCACAAGAACCGCGAGTTCCTGCTGAAGGTCGGCGACAAGCGCTACCACAACCGCCCCTGCTACTTCCCGTGGTACTACATCCACGTGAACCCGGACGGCACCGTGTTCCCGTGCGGCTGCTGGTTCGAGTTCACGACGTTCGGCGACTTCAAGACCCAGACGTTCCGCGAGATCTGGACCGGCCCGAAATACAAGGAGCTGCGCCGCCAGCTCTACCACATGGAGCTGCGCGACGTCTGCGCGAACTGCTCCGTCGCCAACATGGGTCGCCCCGACGTGAAGGCGTCGTTCAGTCATCGCGCGAAGGTGCGGCGCGAGCAGCGGGTCTAGCCGCGTGGCTGTGCTGCGGCGGCGGCGCCATGTTCCCGGTGGTCGGACAGCACCTGACCGCCACGCGAATGCCAAGGCCGGCATACCGCGGCAGGTGCAAGCGGTCGCGCGGAGCCTGCACCTCTATTGCCTGCGGCGCGTCACGCTTTGACCGTGGGAAGGCAGGTTCGGGTGCTGGACAGCGGTTGCGAGCTTGCCGCGTCCGATACGGCTCCCGTTGCATGCGAACGCACTGGCGTCATCTCCTACGGATCGTGCGGGTGCTCGGTTGCCTTGCCGTCGTGCTCTCGCTCGCGACTGCGCTGCCGCAGGACCGCGAATGGGGAGAACTGGCTACCACCGTGCTGATGATCGCGTTCGTCATGCTCGGGATCCCGATCCTGCTCCTGACCGCCATCGATGTCGGAGCCGAGCTGCGCAAGGATCGCGAAGGCCCGCGCTGGGCAAGGGTCCTCGGCTACATCCTTTCGGTGCCCCAGTTGGCGCTCGGGCTCGCGGCCGTCGGCATCGGTGCCGCGATGATCGGTTGGATGCTGTATCTGCAGTGGGACGTCATGCCATGGTACGTGAGCGCGGTCCTCGGGTTCGGCATGTGGCCGACGGTGCTCGCGTTCGGACTTCAGTTGATCCGGACGACCATTCGCAGGTGCGAGCAAGCGCCTGATCTCCCGGACTCTTCCCCCGCCGAAGAAGTGATCGACGACGGGACGTAGCACGTTGGCCGCTTCCTGGTAAGTAGTCACCGTGGCCGCCGACCCGGAGACACTGCTGTTCGCGCGCTTCCGCGACGAAGCCGACGTCGGTGCGCTGGGCCAGCTCTACGACCTGACCGCGGCCGAACTGCTGCGCGTCGGGTTCCACCTCGTGCGCGACCCGGCGCGGGCCGAGGACCTCGTGCAGCAGACGTTCGTCGCGGCGATCGAGGGTGCCAGTCGGTTCGACGCGGAGCGCAGCGTGCGCGGCTGGCTGCTCGGTATCCTCGCCAACCAGGCGCGCAAGCTGCAGCGCGACGAAGCACGGGTGCCGCCGCCGGGCGCCGATACGGCGATCGATCCGCTCGCCGAGGTGCAGACGCAGGAGTTCACCGCGGCCGTCGACGCGGCGATCAGCACGCTGCCCGAGGTCTACCAGCCGGTGCTCGTGCTGCACCTCAAGCACGGCATGATCGCCGCAGAGATCGCGCACGCGCTGCGGCGGCCGCCGGGCACCGTGCGCACGCAGCTGATGCGCGCGCTCGAGCTGCTGAAGAAGGCGCTGCCGCCGAGCATCGCCGTCGGCGCGTGCGTTCTGCTGACGCCGCTGCGCGGGCTCGCGGCGATGAAGCAGGCCGTGCTCGCGAATGCCGCGCACCACGTCGCCGCGGCCGCGGGCGTCGCCGGCGGCACGGCGGGCGCCGTCGCCACTGCGTCCCTGGTCGGAGGAACCGTACTCATGAAGAAGGCCATCGCGGCGATCGCGTGCGCAGTCGTGCTCTGCATCGGCGCGCTCGTCTGGCTCGAGAGTCACCGCGCAGCCGAAGGGTCGGACACACGAAGTACCGCTGCGTTCGTGCAGGCACCGCTTGCCTCTCGAACGCAGCCGCCCGTGTCGCCGCAGCCGGCCGCCGATGCGCAGCGCGAGCTGCAGGTCAGGCCGACGCACGGTTCGCTGCGCTACCAATTCCTGTGGGAGGAGGACCGCACGCCGGCCGTGGGAGTGTTCGTGCGCTTCTTCGTGTGGGAAAGGCAAAACCCTTTCTTCGCCGCGATCGACGTGCAAACGGATGCGAGCGGCGAGATCGCGTTGGCCGAGCTCGAGCCGGGCGGTGTGGCCATCTCCGTGGATCGGGCCGGTGGTCCGCGAGTGCCGGTTCGCGCGGGCGAGGAGAGCACCGGAACGTACCTGATCGCGCGCGGCATCACCGTCGACGTCGCCGTGCGGGACGAGCAGCTACAGCCGATCGCCGGCGCTCGGGTATTGCTGTCGCGGAACAACGCCGAATGCCACGAGGTCGGCGTCACGGACGCGGGCGGCCGCGTGACGATCCGTGACGTCGGCAAGGCCCATTCGATCGCCGCACGCGCCGACGCGTACGCGCCGACCGACCTGTGCCGCGTCGAGGGCAAGACCGGCGACCGCGTCGCGGTGACGCTGACGATGATCGCCGGCAGTGCGACGCTGCGCGGCACGGTGCGCGATGCCGCGGCGCGCCCCGTTTCCGGTGCTCGGGTTCGCATCGGCGGCTTCGCGCAGGTGAAGGATCCGGAGCCGGGGTACGTCGCGAACTCGCCGCCGCCGCCCGTCGACGTGCGCACCGACGCGAACGGCCGCTACGAGGTCCGTGGCCTGCCGCCGGAGCAAGTCTTCGTGCGGGCGCGCAGTGCGACGTCGAGCGCTACCTGGCAACTGCTGACGTTGCAGGCGGGCGAAGCGCAGCAGCTCGACGTGTTGCTGCCGGACGGCGGGAGCATCGCCGGCTTCGTGCGCGACGAGGAGGGGAATGGAATCGCTGGCGCGCGGATCGGCGGCGGCGATGAGTACGCCGAGTTCGGTTGGTGCAGCACCACGTCGGCCGCAGACGGTGCGTTCCTGCTGGAGGGACTCCCGAACAAGGCGACCAGGGTCAGCGCGATGCTTCACCCGTACCTCACGGCCGGCGAGACGTTCCGGCAGGCGCCCGGCGAGCGGCGCAGCTTCGATTTCGTGCTGAAGAGCTCGCGCGCCGACGACCAGATCGGCGGCATCGTCGTCGACGAGCACGACCGGCCGCTCGCAAAGTGGTTCGTCAACAT